>NZ_LIQY01000615.1 GCF_001418495.1 Streptomyces pathocidini
CGGCCGCACCGTCCTCGACTTCGGCCAGAACCTCGTCGGCAGACTGCGCATCACGGTGAGCGGCCCGGCCGGGCACACCGTCACGCTCCGCCACGCCGAGGTGCTGGAGCACGGTGAACTCGGCACGCGCCCGCTGCGGTTCGCCAAGGCCACCGACACGTACACGCTGCGCGGCGGGGGCGTGGAGACGTACGAGCCGCGGTTCACCTTCCACGGCTTCCGCTACGCCGAGGTCGAGGGCTGGCCGGGAGAGCTGGACCCGGCGGACGTCACGGCGGTGGTCGTCCACTCCGACATGGCGCGCACCGGCTGGTTCAGCTGCTCCGACCCGCTGGTCGAGCGGCTGCACGAGAACGTCGTGTGGAGCCTGCGAGGCAACTTCCTCGATGTGCCCACCGACTGCCCGCAGCGCGACGAACGGCTGGGCTGGACCGGCGACATCCAGGTGTTCGCGCCCACGGCCGCCTTCCTCTACGACTGCTCCGGCCTGCTTACCGGCTGGCTGCGCGACCTGGCGGCGGAGCAGCTGGCGCGCCCCGACAGCGTGCCGCCGCTGGTCGTGCCCGACGTCATTCCGGACACCTTCACCGAGTTCCCGCGGGCACAGGCGGTGTGGGCCGACGTGGCGGTGCTGCTGCCGTGGGTGCTCTACCGGCGGTTCGGCGACCGGGAGTTGCTGCGCGGGCAGTACGCGAGCATGTGCGCGTGGGTCGACACCGCGGCCTCGTACGCGGCGGAGGGCGGCGGGCTGTGGCGGCACGTGTTCCAGCTCGGCGACTGGCTGGACCCCACCGCGCCGCCGGACCGCCCGGCCGAGGCGCGCACCGACGGCGACCTGGTCGCCAACGCGTATCTGGTACGGACGGCGGCCGTGCTCGGCGACATCGCCGAAGTCCTCGGGGAGGGCGCGGACGCGGCGCGCTACCGGGCGCTCGCGGACTCCGTACGGGCCGCGTTCAACGAGGAGTTCGTGACGCCCGCCGGGCGGCTGTCCTCCGACGCCCAGACTGCGTACGCGCTGGCGCTCTGCTTCGGCCTGCTGCCGGATGCGCGCCAGCGCGAGCGGGCGGGTGAGCGGCTGGCCGCGATCGTCCGCGGCGCGGACTTCCGCATCGCCACCGGCTTCACCGGCACGCCGCTGATCTGCGACGCACTGTACGCGGCGGGCGAGCCGGAGCTCGCGTACCGGATGCTGCTGGAGCGCGGCTGCCCGTCCTGGCTCTACCCCGTCACGATGGGGGCGACCACGATGTGGGAGCGCTGGGACTCAATGCTGCCGGACGGGTCGATCAACCCCGGCGACATGACCTCGTTCAACCACTACGCGCTGGGGGCGGTCGCCGACTGGCTCCACCGGACCGTCGCCGGCCTGGGCCCGGCGGAGCCGGGGTGGCGGCGGCTGCGGATCGCGCCTCTGCCCGGCGGCGGTCTCACCCACGCCTCGGCCGAGCACGTCACGCCCTACGGGCGGGCGAGGGTCGAGTGGCGGGTGGAGGACGGGGGCGTTCTGGTCGTGGAGGCGGTCGTCCCCCCGAACACCCGGGCCGACGTCCACCTCCCGGGCGACGATCCGACTCCGTTCACGGTCGACGCGGGCCACCACGTCTTCCATCGGAAGGTGTGACGGGACGGCTCCCGCCGGGGCTGTGGGGGCGGCTGTTCGCCGACGTGCCGAGGCTCGGCTGCATCGCGCCGGGGCTCGGCCGCAGCCCGGACGAGCCCGAAGTGGGCGCGCTGGGTGCGGTGTTGACCGCCCGGCGCGCCCTGGGCGAGAAGGCCTCGCCGCGGACTCTTCCGGACGGTGGCTCCGCGGCCCGGTTGGGCCGGGCGCCGGCCGGTCGGTGGCTCCGCGGCCGGAGGCAGTCGAGGCGTACAAGGCCGGGTACGCGGCGTACCGGGCGGAGTTGGGCCGGGCGGAGTCGGGCCGGGCGCCGGCCAGCTGGGCCGGGGCGGGCGTCCGGCCGGCTAGGCCGGGGCGAGGGCAGCCGCGTAAGGTCGTGCCATGACGACCATGGCCATCGAGGCGGGTGACGCGGCCACGTGGGGCGGAACCGCGATGGCGCTCGTCTCGCTGCTCATGACCCTGCATCAAATGCGGGTGCAGCGGCGGAGTCTGACGGACCAGAACGAGCTCCAGGCCGAGGCCTCCCAGCTCCAGCGCCGCCAAATCGAGGCGGCGGAGCGGCGGGCGCTGGCGATGGAGGAGCTGCTGGCCCGGATGACGGGGCAGACGCTGCCGCCGTCCCCGGATCCGGTCGGGACCGCCCCTCTCCCGCCCGCGTGGACGGTTCCTCCCG
>NZ_LIQY01000616.1 GCF_001418495.1 Streptomyces pathocidini
GCCCCGGCCGCGGCCGCCCAGGCCCCCGCGCCGGCCGCCACCCAGGCCGCCAAGTCCCCCCTGAAGTGGGGCGCCTGCCCCGCGGGATCCGAGGCGCCCCGCGGCACGTACTGCACCCGCATCAAGGTCCCCCTGGACTACGCGAAGCCGAACGGCCGCCAGATCGCTCTGACCCTGTCGAGCGTCGGCGACGCCCACGCCAAGCGGACGCTGGTGGTCAACCCCGGCGGGCCCGGCGAGTCCGGGATCGGGACGGCCAAGCTCGTGTGGAGCTCCCTGCCGCCCGAACTGGGCGAGCTCTACAACGTCGTGAGCTTCGACCCGCGCGGCGTGGGCGCCAGCACGCCCGTCGGCTGCGGCGACGCCGGCAAGCTGGTCAAGCACCCCGCGCCCGCGTACGCCCCCGCGGACGCGAAGGCCGAGCGGGCCCGGCTGGACCTCTCCCAGAAGGTCGCCGACAAGTGCGCGGCCGCGTCCAAGGCCCTGCTCCCGCACATCACCACCGCGAACGCCGCCCGCGACATGGACCGCATCCGTGCCGCGCTCGGCCGCGACAAGCTCGACTACCTCGGCTACTCGTACGGCAGCCGGCTCGGCGCCACGTACGCCACGCTGTTCCCGCAGCGCACCGGCCGCATGGTCCTCGACAGCATCGTGGACCCCGGGCTCACCGGCTACCGGACCTCGTACGAGCAGAACACCGCGATGCAGAAGCGGGCGCGCCAGTTCTTCGCGTGGACGGCGAAGTACGACTCCACGTACCACCTGGGCAAGACGGCCTCAAAGGTCGGGGCCGCGTGGGAGGACACCCGGAAACGGCTGCGCGCCAAGCCGGCCGGCGGCCGGGCCGGCATCGCGGAGCTGGACGACCTGCTGGCCTCGGTCATGTACACGGACCTCCAGTGGGGCGACCTGGCGTCGGCCGTCGCGGGCTACCGCCGCGGCGACACCGGCGCGCTGCTGAGCGCGGTGAACCAGCTGGCCGACTCCCCCGCCGGATACGTGAACGCGGCCCAGCTCGCGTACAACTGCGTGGACGACGCCTGGCCGCGGGACTGGAGGACCTGGCGCAAGGACACGGTCGCCTCCGCCCGGAAGGCGCCGCTGTTCGCCTGGTTGAACACCTGGTACAGCGCGCCCTGCGCCTTCTGGAAGGCGCCCACCGCGAAGCCGGTGAAGATCGGCGCGACGGGGGCGAAGAAGCTCCCGCCGATCCTGCTCCTCCAGGCCGCCGACGACCCGGCCACGCCCCTCAGCGGCGCGCGCCGCATGCGGCAGGCGCTGGCCGGATCCCGGCTGGTCGTCGCGGGCGGCGGCAACCACGGGCAGTTCCTCTTCGACGCCAACCCCTGCATGGACCGCCACGCCACCCGCTACCTGAGCACGGGCAAGCTCCCCGCGAAGGACGCGACCTGCAAGGCGAGCCCGGCGCCGACGCCGTAGCACCGAC
Organism: Streptomyces pathocidini; assembly: GCF_001418495.1. Classification (GTDB taxonomy): domain Bacteria; phylum Actinomycetota; class Actinomycetes; order Streptomycetales; family Streptomycetaceae; genus Streptomyces; species Streptomyces pathocidini. Next base: position 1,451 of record NZ_LIQY01000616.1, read on the forward strand.
CGCGCGGTGCAGCCGGAGCCCCTGCCCGTCCGACCGTGGCCCACTCGGGAGGGCCCGCTGCTCCTCGGCATCGAGGCGGACGACCCGACGGCGGCGGGGGCGTACGCGGCGGAACTCGGCGCCATCCTGGCCGAGTTCCGCCGCGGGAGGGCGTACGGGTGTACGTGGTTCCGGCGGGGCGCCCGCGCTGCCTCCGGGGCGCGGCACAGGCGCCTGCCCACCCCCGACGGGCCGGTCCTACAGCCGCGGCCCGTCGGACGGCTCTTACAGCCGCGGCCCGCTGCCGTTCGGCCCGTACAGGTCCAGCAATCTCGTACGCGAGGCCATCAGGCGGTCGGCGATCGTGCCGGCCACCGCAGTGATCAGGGCCATGCCCAGGACGGGGTCCCGGTCGCACAGCGCGCGGACCTCGGCCGCGTCGAACTCGTGGGCGCGGACCACGCTTTCCGCCGCCGCGCCCAGGTGCCAGTGGCGGGGCGGCAGGAACCAGGACCAGCCGAGGAGTTCGCCGGGCCCGAGGACCTCGACCGTGGCAGCCCGGCGGCCGGGCACATGGAGGTCGAGGGCCACCGAGCCGGACCGCAGGATCCAGAACCGGTCCGCCCGGCCGCCCTCGTCGAAGATCCGGGTACCGGAGGGGAAGGAGACCTCCCGCGCCAGGGCCATCAGATGGCCCCGCTGCTCCGCCGGGAGGGCGGCGAACACGCCCCCTCTGGTGATCACATCGGCCATGGCCGCCACTCCTCTCCGGCCCTCCCCGCGCGGGCGCCGCACGCGTCGCCCCGCGCATCGGTTCCGCGTCCAGCGTCCTCCACGCCCCCACCTCCCGAGGAGGGCCGTTCGGCCCCAAACAGGGACGTACGCCCTATCGGCCCGGGCCCCCCGCGAGCCGAGGCTGGGAGGGAGATCGGAGGTGGCACGGATGCCCGCACACATCGCCGCAGGCGTGGACGGCTCGCTGGAGAGCCTGGCCGCGGCGGACTGGGCCGCCCGCGAGGCGCTGCTGCGCGGTGCGCCGCTACGGCTGGTGCACGCCTGGCAGTGGCCCGCCCGGGTCGGTGGGGTCCGGCCCACCGACGACACCCAGCAGGAGTGGGCCGAGCGGCTGCTGGAGGAGGCGCGGGAGCACCTGACCGGGCTCCACCCGGACCTGACCGTCACCGCCGACCTGCTCCCCGACACCCCCGCACCCGCTCTGCTCGGGGCCGCCGGCCGGGCCGAGCTGCTCGCGCTCGGGTCGCGCGGGCTCGGGGGCCTGACCGGCTTCCTGCTCGGCTCGACCGCGCTGGAGGTCCTGGCGGGGGCCGAGCGGCCCGTCGTCCTCGTCCGCCCCGGCGAGCAGGGCGAGGAGCCCTCGCGGACGGCCGCCGCGCACCGCGAGGTCGTCCTCGGGCTCGACCCGCGCGAGGCCTGCGACGAGGTGATCGAGTTCGCCTTCGCCGCCGCCGACCGGCGCTGTGTGCCCCTGCGCGCCGTGCACAGCTGGAACGCCCCGTGGACCGCCCCGCCCCGGCACCCGGTCCTGGCCTCGCACACCTACGCGGGCGGGCAGCCCTCCCCCGCCGTCGACCCGCGCCACGAGTAGCACGCGCGGCTG
>NZ_LIQY01000617.1 GCF_001418495.1 Streptomyces pathocidini
GCGCCGAGCACCCCGGCGGACCCCTCCCCGAGCACGAGCGACCCGGGCCGCACCGGCGACACCCCGGACGGCACCGGCGCCACCCGCCAGGCACCGCCCACGACCGGAGCCCCCACCCCGTAGGCCGGAGCCTCCACCCCGTAGAGCGGGAGCCCCCGTAGAGCGGGCCCCCTAAAGCGGGAGCCCCCGTAAAGCCCGCCGTCAGTCGCCGAGGACCCGCCGCAGGTACGCGTTGCCGAACACCCGCTGCGGGTCCAGCCGGTCGCGCAGCGCCGTGAACTCGCCGAACCGCGGATAGACCTCGGAGAGGTACGCGGCGTCGCGGCCGTGCAGCTTGCCCCAGTGCGGGCGCCCGCCGTGCGCGGTCATGATCCGCTCGACGGCGGTGAAGTACCCCTGGTGCGGGGTGCCGCGGTAGAGGTGGACCGCGATGTACGCGGAGTCCCGGCCCGAGGCGGTGGACAGCGTGATGTCGTCGGCCGGGGCGATCCGCACCTCCACCGGGAAGCTGATCCGCAGCCGCGAGCGATCGACCATCGCCTTCAGCTCGCGCAGCGCGTCCACAGCGGCGGCCCGCGGAATCGCGTACTCCATCTCCACGAAGCGGACCCGGCGCGGGCTGGTGAAGACCTTGTACGCGATGTCGGTGTAGGTGCGGGCCGACAGGGCGCGGCTGGAGATCCGGGCGATCGGCGGGACGGCGGCGGGCACGGCCCGGCCCAGCGCGCAGGCCGCCTGGAAGACCCCGTTGGACAGCAGCTCGTCCTCGATCCAGCCGCTGATCCGCCCGGGCGGCGCAGCCGGGCCCGGGCTGCGGTTGTTGCGCTTGACCGTGCAGTTGGCGGTGTGCGGGAACCAGTAGAACTCGAAGTGCTCGTTCTCAGCGGCGAGTCGGCCGAACTCGGCGAGCACCCGCTCCCACCGCATCGGCTCCTCGCGCGCGGTCAGCAGGAACAGCGGCTCGACGGCGAAGGTGATCGCGGTGACCACGCCCAGCGCGCCCAGGCCGATCCGGGCGGCGGCGAAGACCTCCGGGTTCTCCTTCTCGGAGCAGTGCAGCACCGAGCCGTCGGCGGTGACGAGTTCGAGCCCCTTGATCTGGGCGGCGATCGAGCCGGAGTCCCGGCCGGTGCCGTGTGTGCCGGTGCTGGTGGCCCCGGCCGCGGTCTGCGCCATGATGTCGCCCATGTTGGTCAGCGACAGCCCCTCGGCGGCCAGCACCTGATTGAGCTGGCACAGCGGGGTGCCCGCGCCGACCGTGACCGTCCCGGCGGCGCGGTCGATCCCGTGTATGCCGCTGAGCCGGTCCGGCCGGATGAGGACCCCGTCGGTGGCCGCGGCGGCCGTGAAGGAGTGGCCGGTTCCGACCGCCTTGACAGTCAGCCCGTCGTCCGCTGCCGTGGTGACGATCCGCGCCAACTCCTCGGCGGAGCCCGGCGCCAGGGACCGTACGGGGTGGGCCCGCACGTTCCCGGCCCAGTTACGCCACGCGTTGTGCTTCCCGGTCTCCGTCATCTGCCGCGGTCCCTTCCCGGTCGGGTGCCGACGCCAGCCGGCGGTAACCCAGGAGCGCCACCACCGCCGCGAGCGCCCCGCCCGCCGCCGGCACCGCGTAGCCCGCCCGGGCCCCGGCCGCGTCGACCACCCAGCCCGCGGCGAACGAGCCGAGGGCGAGGCCGACCGCGATGCCGGTGCTCACCCAGGTCATGCCCTCGGTCAGCTTCGCGCGCGGTACGTGCCGTTCCACGAGGGCGATGGTGGTCACCATCGTCGGGGCGATGGCCAGGCCTGCGAGGAAGAGCGCCACGGCCAGAAACGGCAGGCTCCCGGCCAGTTGGAGGGGGATCATACTCACGGCCATCACGCACACCCCGATCAGCCACCTGCGGGCCGCCGCCCCCTTCAGGTGCAGCAGCCCGAAGACCGCGCCCGCCGCGCAGGAGCCGAGCGCGTACACCGAGAGCACCAGGCTCGCCGCCGCCTTGTGCCCCTCCTCCTCGGCAAAGGCCACCGTCACCACGTCGATCGCGCCGAAGATCGCGCCCACCGCCGCGAAGGTGGCCGCCAGCACCTGCAGGCCCCGGGAGCGCAGCGCCGAGCCCTTCGGGTGGTCCTCGCGTGGGTGCGGTACGGGCTCGGTGGCGCGCTGGGCGGTCAGCCAGAAGACGCCGATGGCCAGGAAGAGGACGGCCAGCAGCGGGCCCGCCGCGGGGAACCAGGCCGTGGACAGGCCGATGGAGAGGATCGGGCCGACGATGAAGCACACCTCGTCGACGATCGACTCCCAGGAGTACGCGGTGTGCAGCAGCCGCGGGGAGCCCCGGTGCACCGCCGCCCAGCGCGACCTGATCATCGAGCCGAGGCTCGGCACGCACCCGGCGCACGCCGCGAAGGCGAACAACGTCCAGTCCGGCCAGCCCCGCTCGGCGGCGACCAGCAGCCCGGCGACCGCGGCCAGGCTGACCAGGGTGGCCGGGCGCAGTACCCGCCGCTGCCCGTAGCGGTCGACGAGCCGGGAGACCTGCGGGGCCATGGCGGCGCCGGACAGCGCGAGCGTGGCCGTGACCGCGCCCGCGAGGCCGTAGCGGCCGGTCAGCTGGGAGATCATCGTGACGACACCGACGCCCATCATGGAGAGCGTCATCCGCCCCACCAGGCCCGCGGCGGAGAAGCTCTTCGTGCCGGGAACCGCGAAGATCGCGCGGTAGGGACTGGGCAAGGGGGCTCCGCCGGGGTGTCGCCGGGGCACCGGGAGGGCGGGCACCCGTCAGGAACGTCTGTGGCCCATACAGCTTACGGGCCGGCCGCCGCGGCGCTACTGGTTTTCCGGCCGTCAGTGGCGGGTGGCAGGATCGGGACCATGCCCGAACAGCCCGCCCACGCCCCGTACGACGCCCTGCTCCTGCTGTCCTTCGGCGGGCCCGAAGGACCGGACGACGTCGTGCCGTTCCTGGAGAACGTCACCCGCGGCCGCGGGATCCCCCGCGAGCGGCTCAAGGAAGTGGGGCGGCACTACTTCCTCTTCGGCGGGATCAGCCCGATCAACGCCCAGAACCGCGAACTGCTGGACGCGCTGCGCAAGGACTTCGCCGAGCACGGCCTGGACCTGCCGGTCTACTGGGGCAACCGCAACTGGGCGCCCTACCTGGCGGACACCCTGCGGGAGATCGCCGCCGACGGGCGGCGGCGGGTGCTGACCCTGGCCACCAGCGCGTACGCCTCATACTCGGGCTGCCGCCAGTACCGCGAGAACCTCGCGGACGCGCTGGCTGCCCTGGAGGGGGAGGGCCTGCCGCTGCCGCGCGTGGACAAGCTCCGGCACTACTTCAACCACCCCGGTTTCGTACGGCCGATGGTCGACGCGACGCTGGCCGCGCTCGCCGAACTGCCTGAGGCCGCACGGGCCGGGGCGCACCTGGCGTTCACCACGCACTCCATCCCGACGGCCGCTGCCGACACCTCCGGCCCCGCCGAGGGGCACGGC
>NZ_LIQY01000618.1 GCF_001418495.1 Streptomyces pathocidini
GACGGCCGCGTCGGCGGCCAGCATCAGCAGCACGAAGCCCTGGAAATAGCTGGCGGCCGGGACCAGGCCGGGCGCGAGCATGACGAGTGCGGCGCCGGGCGGGTACTGCCAGCTGACGTCGCCCACGGGGTAGGAACCGCCGCGCAGTTCGCCCTCCCAGCGGGTGTAGAGGACGTGGACCTCGCGGGCGATGTCCAATCCGCCCTGGCGGAGCAGGGCGAGCATCAGCAGCCGGGAGGCGGCCCAGTAGGCGCCGAGGAGGAGCCAGTCGCGGGGCCAGGTGTGCGGGCGGAACCAGGCGAGGCGGCTACCAGGCTGGTCCGAGGCGGGGACGACGCTCTCGGTGCGCGCTGTCGGTGGTGCGGCGCCCCGCGCCGTGCCGGGCCTCTCGGCCGCCTTCTCCGGGCCGGTCACCGTGGGCGCGTCCGTCACCATCGCCTCCGCGTACGTCTGTGCAGGAATATCGACACACGGGATTTATGCCGTGAATGTCGCCAACCGGATAAACCTCACTGAATATAGGCAATATGGGACGCGGATGGGGCGCGCCCGCGCCGGTGGGCGCCACGTCGGCGAGACGTCATATGCACGCAACGAGACGTCATATGCGCGGAAGAGGGGCGTCAGCAGGCCGGATCGGGCCGCCGGGGATCAGCGGGGCGCGGGGAGGGTCCGGCGGACCGGCGGGCGCTGGCAGCGCGGGCAGTAGTAGCTGGACCGGTTCATCCAGGGGCGGCGGCGGATCGGGGTGCCGCAGCGCCGGCAGGGCTCGTCCTCGCGGCCGTAAGCGTCCAGGGAGCGCGCGAAGTACCCTGATTCGCCGTTGACGTTGACGTACAGGCTGTCGAAGCTGGTGCCGCCGACAGCCAGCGCCTCGGCCATCACTTCCCGTACGTGGTCCAGGAGTTCGGCGCTGCGCGGCCGGGTCATGGTCGCGGTCGGGCGGTCGTAGTGGAGCTTGGCGCGCCACAGCGCCTCGTCGGCGTAGATGTTGCCGACCCCGCTGATCAGGGACTGGTCGAGCAGCGCGCGCTTGACGGTCGTACGGCGGCGGCGCAGCGCCTCGTGGAAGGCCGCGTCGTCGAACGCCGGGTCCAGCGGGTCGCGCGCGATGTGCGCGATGGCGTCCGGCAGGCCGTCCGCCTCGCCGGGCACCTGCGCGTGCAGCGACAGTCCGCCGAACGTCCGCTGGTCGACGAAGCGCAGCTCGGTGCCCGCCGCCTCGGGGGCCGACGGGGGTGCGTCCGCGAAGCGGATCCGGATGCGCAGATGCTTCTCGTCGGGGGCCTTCTCGGGCTGTACGAGCAGTTGGCCGCTCATGCCGAGATGGCCGAGGACGGAGGTGCCGGTGGACTCGACGGGCAGCCACAAGTACTTGCCGCGGCGGTGCGCCGGGCCGAAGGCGCGGCCCACCAGCCGGTCGGCGAAGTCGGCCGGGCCGGCGTGGTGGCGCCGTATCGCGCGCGGGTGGCGCACTTCCACGGCCGTGATGGTGCGACCGCGAACCCAGCGCTCCAGCCCGCGCCGAACCACCTCGACCTCTGGCAACTCGGGCACGGATCTCCTCCGGAGGGGGTGGCCGCAATCTCAACGGGTTGCGGCGGGCTCGGCACCGCCGGGCCCGCCGTACGACTTCTCGCCGTCGCGGGCGGGAGAGATCTTCCGCCCGCGACGGCGAGCAACCGTGACGGTGCAGACGGGCGGTGCCGAACGAGGGTCGGTACTACGCGGTCTCGTCCGTTGCGGCTTCCGCCGTCGCGGAAGCGGCTTCTGTTGTCGCGGACCCGGCTTCCGCGGCGTCGGCGGTCTTCGCCGTCGCCGCCTCGCGGATGGCGCACCACGCCGCTTCCGCGGCCTGCTGTTCGGCTTCCTTCTTGCTGCGGCCGGTGCCGGTGCCGTACTCGACACCACCGACGCGGGCAGCAGCCGTGAAGGTCTTCTCGTGGTCGGGCCCGGTCTCGGTGACCACGTACTCGGGGACGCCGAGGCCCTCGGTGGCGGTCAGTTCCTGGAGGCTGGTCTTCCAGTCCAGGCCGGCGCCGAGGTTCGAGGACTTCTCGATCAGCGGGTCGAAGAGCCGGTGCACCAGCTCCGCGGCCACGTCGAGCCCCTGGTCGAGGTAGACCGCGCCGATCACCGCTTCGAGGGTGTCGGCGAGGATGGAGGCCTTGTCCCGGCCGCCGGTGCCCTCTTCGCCCCGGCCGAGCCGGACGAAGGAGCCCAGTTCGAGGCCGCGGCCGACCTCCGCCAGCGCACGCGAGTTGACCACTGCGGCCCGCAGCTTGGCCAGTTGGCCCTCGGGCAGATCGGGGTGGACGCGGTACAGCGTGTCGGTGACCACCAGTCCGAGCACCGAGTCCCCGAGGAACTCCAGCCGCTCGTTGGTGGGCAGACCGCCGTTCTCGTACGCGTACGAGCGGTGGGTCAGCGCACGCACCAGAAGGGCGGACTCGAGCTGGTAGCCGAGCCGCCCTTCCAGGAGCGTGTGGGACGAGGCCGTCGTGTCCGCCTGAGCCGACTCACCCCCGCGCTTACGGGGAACATTCGGCTTGTTGGCGTCTGACATGGAGCCGTATCCCTGCCGATCAGACCTCGAGGACCTGACGCTTGTTGTAGGTGCCGCAGCTCGGGCACGCGATGTGCTGCAGCTTCGGCTCGTGGCAGCGCTCGCACGCCACCAGGGTGGGGACCGCAGCCTTCCACTGCGACCGGCGGTGGCGCGTGTTGCTGCGCGACATCTTCCGCTTCGGAACAGCCACGGCTACTTCTCCTGCTTCTCGTCGACGCCCGCTTCGGCGCCGCTCATGTCGTCCTTCTCGCCGCCCTTGAGTGAACCGGCGAGTCCCTGCAGTGCCGCCCAACGGTCGTCGACGGCGTCGTGGTGGTGGTCCGGGTCGTCCGCGAGCCGCGCCCCGCAGTCGGGGCACAGTCCGGGGCAGTCCTCCCGGCACACCGGCTGCAGCGGCAGTGACAGCACCACCGCGTCGCGCAGCACGGGCTCGAGGTCGAACAGGCCGTCCTCGAGGAAGAGCACGTCCTCGTCCTCGGCGTCGTCGCCGGACTCCGCTTCGCGGCTCCGGTCATCGGCGTCGGGGTAGGAGAACATCTCCTGGAAGTCCGCCGAGAGCTCTCGCTCCAGCGGCTCCAGACACCTTACGCACTCCCCCGTCAGCGGCGCACGGGCGGTGCCCGTGACGAGCACCCCTTCCATGACCGACTCCAGGCGGAGTTCGAGCTCCACGGTCGCGTCGTCCGGCACCCCGATGACCTCGACTCCGAGGTTGGCCGGGGCGTCGACGGAGCGGGAGAGCCGCTGCATCGCACCAGGACGCCGGCCCAGCTCATGCGTGTCGAACACGAGTGGGTCGCGGTGGTCGAGGCGGGCGTTCAGGGCTTCCTGCTTTCTACGCTGCGGTACCGGCGTCCCCCGGGCGGAATCGCCGATCGGGCAGCCGAGATCGCGGACGTACGCGCGACCGAACAGCCAGGATACTGGACGGGCCGCCGGAGACCCAATCGCCTCCTGAGCCCCCGGTCAGCGGGCGTTCAGCCCGACGCCCAGGGGCCGGTGCTCAGCGGCCCTGCTCGTACTGCCGCAGCTGGTCCAGGTCGATCATGCCGGTGTCGAAGAGGCTGGTCTCGTCCAGCGCGGCCGCGGGCTGCTGCTGGGTCTGGGGGTGCTGGGCCTGGGGGTGCTGGGCCTGCTCGTAGCCGTAGCCGTCCTGCTGCGGATAGCCCTGCTGGTAGCCGTACGGGTCCTGCTGCCGGTAGGCGGTGTACGCCTCCTGCTGCTGGTACGCGTACGGGTCCTGCTGGTAGGCCGCGGCGGGGGCGTAGTAGTCCTGCTGCGGCTGAGCCCCGGGCTGCTGCGGCTGGGGCTGCGGGGCCGCCTGGGCCGGGTCCTGCGGGGCGGCCAGGCCCGCCAGGTACTCGGCGTCGCTGGTCTGCGGGGAGTGGACCAGGCCGTCCTGGGCGGCCATGTGCGCGCCCAGCTCGTCCGCGGTCTGCCGCCCGTGCAGTTTCTGCCGGCCGCGGCCGACCGCCTCCAGGGTCTTGGCGAGCACGGCCTCGAAGGCGCCGAGCTTGGCGTCCACGTAGCCGTCGGCGCGCTCGCGCAGGGTGGCCGGGTCGGTGCTGTGCTCAGGGGCGTCCTCGTCCGCGTAGCCCTGCTCGTCCAGGCCGGGGCCGCGGCCGAGCAGCTTCTCGCGGCCGCGGTCGACCGAGCCGATGGTCTTGGTGAGAACGACCTCGAAATTGGCCAGCTTGCTGTCCACGTAGTCGTCGGCCTCGGCACGGATCTCCTCGGCCTCCCGGCGGGCCTCGGCGAGGATGCGGTCGGCCTCCTCCTGGGACTGCCGGGCCACCTCGGTGCCGGAGACCAGCGAGCCGCGCTCGGCGTGCGCGCCCTGGATGATCCGCTCGGCCTCGACCCGCGCCTCCTCGACCATCCGCTCGCGGCCGCCGAGCAGCTCCTGCGCCTGGGCCAGGGAGCCGGGCAGGGCGGCGCGGACCTCTTCGAGCATGGCGAGCAGCTCGGCGCGGTTGACCACGCACGAGGCCGACATGGGCATGGACCGGGCGCTGTCGACGGTCTGGACGATCTCGTCGAGCTTCTTCTGCACGTCCACCTTGGTGCTCGCCACTCTCTACCGGGATGGGTCGGGTCGAGTCGACTGTACGACCACGGGGCACCCCGCCGACACCTGCTGACGGGGCGTCAGATGGAGGCCGCGGGTCTCACTTGTTCTCGCCGAGGCGCTCGAGCAGCGCCCCGAGGACCAGCGGCGGTACGAGATGGGAGACGTCGCCGCCCCAGGCCGCGACCTCCTTGACCAGGCTGGAGGAGAGGAAGCTGTAGGTGGGATTGGTGGGGACGAAGAGGGTCTCGACGCCGGAGAGGCCGTTGTTCATCTGGGCCATCTGCAGCTCGTAGTCGAAGTCGCTGACCGCCCGGAGTCCCTTGACGATGGCGGGGATGTCGCGCTGCTTGCAGAAGTCCACCAGCAGGCCGTGGAAGGACTCGACCCGGACGTTGCCGTACTCGGCGGTGACCTGGCGGAGGAGGTCCATCCGCTCTTCGACGGTGAACAAGCCCTGCTTGGACTTGTTGATCATCACCGCGACGTAGACCTCGTCGTACAGCTTGGACGCACGGGCGATGATGTCGAGGTGTCCGTTGGTGACGGGGTCGAAGGACCCCGGACAGACTGCGCGGCGCAAGAGTTCTTCCTCGCTCTCCGGTCCGGTCATGACGCGTCTTGGTGCTTCGAGGCGGCGCGACCGTACCAAAGCGTGCCCTCGCCGTAACGTCGGGCCCGCAGGCCCTCGAACCCGGCGGGCCAGCCGAATTCACCGCCTCTGGTGCTGCGCTCCACGGTGGCGAGGGCGTCCTCCGCGAGCCAGCCCCCCGTACGGAGTGTGAGGAGGATCTCCCGAAGATCGTCGTCGGTCACGGCGTAGGGCGGGTCGAGGAACACCACGTCGTACGGGGCCTCGGGGGCCGGTCCCGCGACCAGTTGCTCGGCCTTGGCGGTGCGGACCTCGGCGCCCGGGAGACCGATCGCGCGGACGTTGTCGCGGATGATCCGGGCCGCGCGGGTGTCCGCCTCGACGAGAGTTACGTGCTCGGCGCCGCGGGAGAGCGCCTCCAGGCCGACGGCGCCCGAGCCTCCGTACAGGTCGAGCACCCGGGCCCCGCGCAGCTCGCCGAAGAGCGATTGCCAGGTGGAGAACAGGCCCTCGCGCGCGCGGTCGGAGGTGGGGCGGGTGCCGGTGCCCGGCGGTACGGCCAGGCGGCGTCCGCCGGCGGCTCCGGCGATCACGCGGGTCATGGGTGTCCGGTCCTTCGGGGTGGTGGGCGCGGGCGGCTGCTGCCGCCGCCCCTCCACGATATGGCGTGCGGTCACCCCCGCGCGGGGGTGACGGGTTCATCCCCCGGCCTCAACCCCTGTCTCGGCCCCGTCCCGGCCCTTGTCGCGGCCCTGTTCCTGCCCTTGTCTCTGTCCTTGTCTCAGCCCTTGTCGAGGTACTGCTCGCGCTCGGCGTCCAGCAGGGCGTCGAGCGCGGTGCGCAGGTCCGGGTGCCGGTCGAGTTCGGGGTCCTCGGAGACGATCGCCACGGCTTCCTCGCGGGCCGCCTCGATGACCTCCTCGTCCTCGATGACGGCGAGCATGCGCAGGGAGGAGCGGAGGCCGGACTGCGCCTGGCCCAGCACGTCGCCCTCGCGCCGCTGCTCCAGGTCGATCCGGGACAGCTCGAAGCCGTCGAGGGTCGCGGCGACCGCGTCCAGCCGGGCTCGGGCCGGGCTGCCCTCGGGCATCTCGCTGACCAGCAGGCACAGCCCCGGGGCGGAGCCCCGGCCGACCCGGCCGCGCAGCTGGTGGAGCTGGGAGACGCCGAACCGGTCCGCGTCCATGATCACCATGGCGGTGGCGTTGGGGACGTTCACGCCGACCTCGATGACGGTGGTCGCCACGAGTACGCCCACCTCCCCCGCGGCGAAGGAGCGCATCACCTCGTCCTTGGCGTCAGGCTGCATCCTGCCGTGCAGGATCTCCACCCGCTCCCCGCCGAGCGGGCCCTTCGCGAGCTGCTCGGCGATCTCCAGGACAGCGAGCGGCGGGCGGCGTTCGGCCTCGTCCTCCGGGGAGGGCCCGTCCTGGCCGGCCTTCTTGGCCGCGCCCTTGGCCGCGCTCCTGGCCGCGCCCTTAGGGCCGTCCTCCTCGTCGCCGATGCGCGGGCACACCACGTACGCCTGGTGGCCGCCCTCGACCTCCTCGCGCACCCGCTCCCACGCGCGCGTGAGGAAGTGCGGCTTGTCCTTGGCCGGTACGACATGGCTGGCGATGGGCGAGCGGCCGGCCGGCAGCTGGTCGAGGACCGAGGTCTCCAGGTCGCCGAAGACGGTCATGGCGACCGTGCGCGGGATCGGGGTCGCGGTCATCACCAGCAGGTGCGGCGGCTGCTTGCCCTTGGAGCGCAGCGCGTCCCGCTGCTCGACGCCGAAGCGGTGCTGCTCGTCCACCACGACCAGGCCGAGGTCGTGGAACTTCACCTTGTCCTCGATCAGCGCGTGGGTCCCGATGACGATCCCGGCCTCGCCGGTGACCAGGTCGAGCAGCGCCTGGCGGCGGGCCGCGGCGCCCATCGAGCCGGTGAGCAGCACGACCTTCGTGGCCTGCTCCGCCCCGCCCAGCATGCCGCCCTCGGCCAGCTCGCCCATCATCTCCACGACGGACCGGTGGTGCTGCTGGGCGAGCACCTCGGTCGGCGCGAGCATCGCGGCCTGCCCGCCCGCGTCCACGACCCCGAGCATCGCCCGCAGGGCGACCAGGGTCTTTCCGCTGCCGACCTCGCCCTGGAGGAGGCGGTGCATGGGGTGCTCGGTGGCGAGGTCGTCGAAGATCTCCTGGGAGACCTTGCGCTGGCCCTCGGTGAGGGTGAAGGGCAGCCGGGCGTCGAAGGCGCCCAGGAGGCCGTCCTCGGCCGGTACGCGGGGTACGGCGGGCAGTTGCGCTTCGGCGAACCGGCGCCTGGCCAGGGCGACTTGGAGAACGAACGCCTCGTCCCACTTGAGGCGGTCGCGGGCCTGGGCGATCTCGGCCTTCGTCCGCGGCCGGTGTACCTTGAGGAAGGCCTCGGGCAGGGTGGTCAGGCCCCGGCTGTCGCGGAGCGCGGCGGGCAGCGGGTCGGTCAGGTCCTGCCAGCCGTCGGCCTCGAAGGTGTCCAGGAGCGCGTCGACCGACTTGGCGATGCGCCAGGACGGGAGCTGCTTGCAGGCGGGGTAGAGCGGCAGCAGCCGGCCCGCGAACGCGTCCACGGCCTCGGAACCGCTCTCGCTGTCCAGCAACTCGTAGTCTGGGTGGGCGAGTTGGCGGACGCGGTTGAAGACCGAGACCTTGCCCGCGAACATGCCGCGCCGCCCGGGCAGCAGTTCGCGCTCGTGGTGGTGCGCGGCACGGCCGAAGAACACCAGGGTCAGGGAGCCGCTGCCGTCGGTGACCACGACCTCCAGGCGCACGCCCCTGCCGTGGTTGAAGGTCTTCTTCGCGGCCTTGGCGACCTGTGCGACGACCGTGACGTGCTCGTCCAGGGGGAGGTCGGCGAGGCGGGTCAGCTCGCCGCGCTCGGCGTACCGCCGCGGGTAGTGGTGGAGCAGGTCCCCCACCGTGTGCAGGCCGAGCTGGTCGGCCAACACCTTCGCGGTGTTGCCGCCGACCGTCTTCTTCAGTGATTCATCCAGCGCGGGCACGCAGTCCATTGCACACCATGGGTGTGACAACCGGGCTCACTCGACGCCGATCAGCAGGGGTACGGACGGCTGGCCGCCCTGGTAGACCACGGTGTCCACAGCGAGATGGGCTTCCCGTACGTGGGCCTGTAGGCGTTCCGCGAGATCGTCGGGGATGCCGGAGCCGAGGACGAGCGTGACCATCTCGCCGCCCGCGGCGAGCATTCGGTCCAGCACGGTCACAGCGGTTCCGGTGAGGTCGGGGCCGATGACGGCCACGTCGCCGTCGATCAGCCCGAGGGCGTCCCCGGCCTCGCAGACCCCGGCCGTGGTCCAGGACTGCCGCTCGGCGACGGCCAGTTCGGCGTACCGGGTGGCGCCCGCGGCCGAGGTCATGGCGACCACGTCCTCGTCGAAGCGGCGGTCGGGCTCGTGGACGGCGAGCGCGGCGATGCCCTGCACGCTGGAGCGGGTCGGGATGAGCGCGACCCGTACGCCCTCGGCGCGCGCCTGCTCGGCGGCCGCGGCGGCGGTGTGGCGCAGGGCCGCGTCGTTGGGCAGCAGCACGACCTCGCGCGCGTGCGCCCGCCGGATCGCCTCCACCAGCTCGCCGCTGGCGGGCAGCTCCCCGGGGTGTGCGGTGACCACGGTCGCGCCGGCCTCGCGGTACAGCCCGGCGAGCCCCTCGCCGGGGACGACGGCGACGACCGCGCGGCCCTCCGGCTCACCCTCCGGGCGGGGTGCGGTCGGGGCGCCCTCCGCGGCGGCGGCCGCCCCGAAGTGGGTGATCCGGATGCGGTACGGGCGCCCGGCGTCGACCCCGGCCTCGACGGCCGCCCCGGCGTCGTCCACGTGCACATGGACGTTCCACAGCCCGTCCCCGCCGACGACCACGAGCGAGTCCCCCAGCCCGTCGAGCCGCCGCCGCAGGACGTGGACGGCCTCGTCGGTGGCCTCCAGGAGATAGATCACCTCGTACGCGGGCCCCTCGACGGGGTGGCAGGGGGCGGCCCCTCCGGAGCCCGCCACGAACAACGGGCGATCCGGTCCGTGGGGCGTCGCCTCGCCCGCATCGGCCCGTTCGGCCCCCGGCCCGGCCGCTTGCCGCGGGTCCGTGTGCGGCCCACGCCGCCCCTCGCCGGAGGGCGCTGCGCCTGCGGACCGGCCGGCCCCGGCTCCCGGCTCCTCGCTCCCGGACGGGCTCTCCGGCCCCGGCAGGACTCCGGCCGGGGCAGCCGCGTGGGTGTGCGGGGTCGGCATCGCCCCGATCGGCCCCATCGCCGTCCCGCCCGAGACCGCCTCGGCCAGGGCCCCCAGGAC
>NZ_LIQY01000619.1 GCF_001418495.1 Streptomyces pathocidini
GGTTGGGGACGGTGGGCGCGGGCGGCGGCGTGGGGCGCGCGTAGGGCGCGCGGGGTCCGCCCGGCGGGCCGGACAGGGCGTTGCCGGCGGAGGGCCCGCGGAGGACGGCGGGTGTGCCGGGCACAGTGGGCGGGTTGGCCGCGGCGGCGAGGCCGGACACCGTGGGCGCCGTCGGGGCGTCCGTGTCCGGGCCCGGCGCGGCGCCGGAGCGGCCGCCCACGCGCCCGGCTCGTATCGAGTCCCCCGCGGCGGGTCGCCGCGGCAGGGCGGGCCGTCCGCCGGGCCCCGGCTCGCCGGTCGCGGGCCCACCGGTCGAGGGGGCGCCGGCGATGGGGATGCCCGGTACCAGCCCGGCCGCCCGGTCCGTGACGAGCGCCAGCGCGCGCCGCCCGGCGACCGCGCCATGGCGGTCGGAGAGCGCGCCGCGCAGGCTGATGGCGGCCTCCAGCTGGGCGCGCGCCCGGTCGAGGTTGCCGGTGCAGAGCGCCAGGATGCCCAACTCGTGGTGGAAGTAGGCCTCTTCGGCGCTCTCCCCGGTCAGCCGCGCGGCCTCCTGCCCGTACCGCAGTGCCCGTTCCCAGGCGCCCCAGGCCCCGGCCGCGGCCAGCGCGGGAGCGGCCGTACGGGCCAGGAGCACGGCCGCGGCCGGCTCTCCCGCCTCGCCCCGGCCGACGAGGACGGCCAGCGCGGCGAGCATCGCGTCGGCCTCGGCGGCGACGCGCTCGGCGGTGACGGAGGGGTGCCCGGCCCACCAGGCATAGTGCTGGGCGGCGGTCAGGGCGCGGTCGTCCGCGCCCTCGCCGTAGCCCGCGGACTCCAGCTGGAAGGCGGCTCCGGCGGCGAGCCGGTAGTGCGAGCCGGCCGCGGTGAGCAGTCCGCAGCCGAGCAACTCGCCCACGGCGGCGTCCGCGTGGGTGTCCCCGGCGAGGGCGGGCAGGTGCGTCTGGTGCGGGCACGCGCCGCCGAGGGCGACGGCGAACCGCAGCGTTTCGCGGGCGGCCGGGCTCAGCCGGGAGGCGAGCAGGGCGGCGGGGGCGGCGGCCTCGGCGATGGTCGGCAGCGGGTCCGCGTAGCCGGTCTCGTAGCCCGGCACGAGCTCGCCCGGCACGAGCTCGCCCTGCACGGATCGCTGCCGGAGCAGCCCCCCGGCCTGGACGAACCGCAGCGGCAGGCCCTCGGACTCGAACCACAGCATCGAGGCCCAGGCCACCTCGTCCTCGGCGAGCGGGCGCTCCACGGCCTGCTCCAGGATCTCCAGGCAGGCCTCGCGGCCGAGTCCGCCGAGGAAGACCTCCTCGATGTGCGAGTCCGCGGAGGGCGCGGCGACCTCGGGCGTGGCGGAGATCAGAAAGGCGCACTCGGGGGTGGCCGCGAGGAGCTCGTCGAGCGCGGTGCCGCCGAACTCGATGTCGTCCAGGACGACCACCGCCCCGATGTCCCGTACCACGGCGGCCAGTTCGGCCGGGCCTGGCCGGTGCAGCGGCGCGTGGTAGACGGCGGCGAACAGCTCGTGCAGCAGGTCGCCCGCGGTGCGGCGGTGGCCGGACAGCCGGACCAGGCCGTCGGGCGCCAGCTCGGCGCAGTCGGCGGCGACGGCGTCGAGGAGGGCGGTGCGGCCGGAGCCGGATGGGCCGGTGACCCGTACGGAGCGGCCGCGGGAGAGCAGCCGTACGAGCCGCTCGCGCTCCTCGCCGCGCTCCACGATGCGCTGCCGGGCGGGTGCGGCGGGGCCCACGGGCGCGGGCGGGGCGGCTGCCGCGCGCCGCTCCTCGCGCTCCAGGGGACCCGAGCGCTCGGGTCC
>NZ_LIQY01000062.1 GCF_001418495.1 Streptomyces pathocidini
CCGCGGCGGCGTGGGGGCGGCCGTGGTGGTCCGGCTGTCGGGGAATCCGTTCACCCGCCGAAGTCTCGCATCCGCCACTGACAGCCGGGGCCGTTCGGACCCGGGAGCGCTCCCGCACGGCGTCGGCGGTGTGCAGTGCGGGCCGCGCCAGCAGGAGGCCGAGGCCGACGACCGCCGCGCCCGCGACGGCGTCGAGGAAGTAGTGGTTCGCGGTGCCCATGACCACGACGGCGATGACCGCCGGGTACGCGATCCCGGCCGCCTTGGCCCACGTAGTCCCGCCGAGTCGCCAGAGGAGGAGCCCGGACCACAGGGCCCAGCCCACGTGGAGGCTGGGCATCGCCGCGTACTGGTTGGTCAGGCTGCCGAGCCCGCGCGGTGCGCTCGCGTCGCCGCCCCACCAGCCGTACGACGCGTACTGGGCCATGGTGTCGACGAAGCCGTACGAGGGGTCCAGGAGACGGGGCGGGCAGGTCGGGACGAGGACGAAGCCCACCAGGCCGATGAAGGTCGCCAGCAGCAGCGAGGTGCGGGCTATTCGGTAGTGCGAGGGGCGGCGTCGCCAGAGCCAGATCAGGATCGCGGGGGTGACGCCGTAGTGGAGCGAGGCGTACAGGAAGTCGGCGGGTATCCCCAGGGACGGGTGCTCGGTGAACAGCCGGTTGAGCGGGTGCTCGGCGTTCAGGTGGAGCCGCTGCTCGAAGCGCAGGATTGCCAGCCCGTGGTCCACGGCCGTGGAGGTGTCGCCGCGCGCCAGGAGCCGGCAGGCCGAGTACGCGGTGTACACGAACAGGACCAGCGGCAGCTCGGTCCACCAGCGGCGGCTGGGGCCGGGAACTCGCGCGGAAAGGCGCGCGGGCCCGGTCGCGGGCGCGGGGTGGGGCATCCGGACGCTCTCCAATTGTTCAGGCGGCCGTCAGCTGGCCGACCGGCGCGAGTTCAACCGTACGGTGTAAGTGAACGCAGGCAGCCACCGCCCCCGAGGTGCGGCGGCGCTCCGCGTTCGCCTGGTGTTCGGCCTCCCTTCGGGAGGCATACGCGCGGGAAGACGCGGGGGCCGGCGCCAGGGTTGATCGCGGATCCGGCCGCCCTGCGGATAGCCGATGCCGTGCGCGATGATGGGAAGGACGAGCCCCATGCGATGGGCCGGGGATCCGGAACGGGCTCGGCCCGGTGCAGTGAGCAGTCCGGTCCAGCGATCAGTGAAGAGGTCCCCCTATGGCACCGCGCATCCTCCTCGCCCGGCACGGGCAGACGGAGTGGTCGTTGTCCGGCAGGCACACAGGACGCACCGACATTCCGCTGCTGGACGAGGGGAGGCGGGGCGCGAAGCTGCTCGGCGAGCGGCTGCACCGGGCGCCGTTCGACGGCCTGGCGGACGTCGAGGTCCGTACGAGTCCCCTGGTGCGGGCCTCGGAGACCTGTGAGCTGGCGGGTTTCGGGGACCGCGCGCGGCCCTGGGACGCGCTGATGGAGTGGGACTACGGCGCCTATGAGGGGCTGAAGCAGGCGGAGATCCAGGGGCGGCGGCCCGGCTGGTTCATCTGGCGCGACGGGGTCCCCGAGGGCGAGTCACTGGACCAACTCGCCCGGCGGGCCGACGCTGTGGTGGAGTGGGCGCGGTCCGCGGACCGTGACGTGCTGGTCTTCGCCCACGGCCACATCCTGCGAGCCCTCGGCGCCCGCTGGCTCGGCCACGACGTCTCGTACGGGGCCCGCATCAAGCTCGACCCGACGTCCCTGTCGATCCTCGGCTGGGCCTACGGCGAAACCGCCATCGAACGCTGGAACGACCTGGGGCACCTGGACGGAGCCGTGCCCAAGTAGGGGTCCGGGTCGCAGCGGGTTTGGCGCCGCCGGGCCCACGCCGTCGCGGCCGCTCGCCGCGGCGGTGGAAAACCCTGCCTCGACGGCCGAGGCGAGCCGGCTCCGCGTCCCGAACCGCCGCCGCGACGGTCCTCAGCGGACCGGTTTCGGCGGCGCCGGACAGCCCGCAGCCATGGCGCGATGCGCGCCGGGACGGTCACACCGGGACGGCGTGGCGTTCCAGGAAGACGCCTACGGGTGGGCTTCCGCGGTGGGGGCGGAGGAGGCCGGCGGCGGTGTCGAGTATGGCGTGGATACGCGAGGACTGGACCTGGTCCAGGTCCAGGACGCGCAGGCCCGCGGCCGCCGCCTCCTCGTACTCGCCCACGCGCGCGAGGTTCCCGGCCAACTCTGCGGTGAACAGCGCCGTGTTGCGGGCGAAGTGCGGGTCCTGGAGGGCCGCCGCGCGGCGCGCGTGGTCGGCCGCGCGCCGCCACTGCCCCAGGGCGGACCAGCACTGCGCCTCCAGCCCTTCCAGCTCGGCCTCGCCATAGAAGGACATCCACTCCGGGTCCTGGTCCGAACTCCCGCGCGCGAACAGGGAGTGGGCGCGCAGCAGCGCCTCCTCGCAGCCGCGGCGGTCGCCGAGCCCCGCCCAGCCCCCTGCCTCGCGCAGCGCGAGCAGCGACATCAGGCGGGGGGACTTCAGGGGCCGGGCGGCCCGCGCCGCGGCCTGTGCGGCGCGCACGGCCTCGCGCGGGCGGCCCGCGTCGCGGGCGAGGAACGCGGTGTTGCAGAAGGCGTGCGCCTCCAGCGCGGCGTCCCCGGCCACGCGCGCGGTGGCCAGCGCCTCGCCGTAGTGCGAGCGGGCGTCCGCGAAGCGGCCGGAGTCGTGCGCCAGCCACCCTACGGAGATGGCGAGTTCCCCGGCCCCCGCGTGGAGCCGGTCGGCGGTGGACTGGCGCTGGGAGCCCGCGTCGAGCAGCTCGTAGGCGGCGCGCAGCGGCTGGGCGGCGCGGCGGTAGAGGCCGTCGGCCCCGTGCCGGTCGTCGAGCACCCTGATCCGTCGTACGGCCTCCTCGACCGCCGCCGCCTCGGACTCTCCGGCGCGGCGGGGCGGGCGGGGGGAGCCCAACCCCAGGGAGCCGGCCGCCAGGGCGGCCGGGCCTCCGGTCATGAACGCGCGACGCAGCACGTCGCTCTCCTCGTGAGTGGTGGTTTCTGGTCCGGTCCGGGGTGGGGGGACCGCCCCGGACGCAGCGGGGCCACGCGCGCGTGCCGCCCGCCCGCGCACCTTCTCGCGCGGCGCGAAGCCCATGTCCGCGAGCGAGCGGTCCGGGAACATGTGCCGGAACACCCGCTCGTAGGCGTAGTTGGGGCAGCGGATCTCCCCGGACTCCACGCGCCCGATGTAGCGCGCGTCGCACGAGACCTGCTCCCCGATGTCGCGGGCGGCACGGCGTACGGCCGCCGCGAACTCGCCCGGTGACAGCGGGCCGCGCAGCTGCCGGAAGGCCGTGTTGGGCCGCGGCGCGGGGCGTGCGATGACGGCCCGCGAGGACGGTGACGAAGACGCTGACGGCGTCGCCATGGCCGAGCCCTCTCCCTGGCGGTGCTGCCGCCCTGGACGGGGCGGAAACGTGCTGCCGGCCGGGCGCCGGGCCCGGTTCGGCGAGGCCGACCGTACAGGTTGTGACGGAGCCGGTACCCAGGGTTTGGCTACAAACCGGATATCTCACGCGGGATCTGCCATGAACTGCCATCCTTTGAGGCGGCGTGCCGCCGTAGCCGTTGACGAAGTCCGGCGTTTAACCCTGTGGAGAAGGAGCGATGCGGCTCACTTCGCGAGGAGGGGTTTCTCTTGGTGGAGACCGGCACGGACACCAGCGGTGCGCGGACGGTCGAACGGCCCCGCCCCGGCGCCGACTTCGGCCCGGACCGCAGCCCGGCTCCGAGGGTCGCGGGGGACTGCGACCTCGTCACCGTTCCGGCCCGGCAGGGGCTGGAGGCGGTGGACATCCTGCGCCGGGGCGTCGGCGGACGGATCTCTGGCGGAGGCGCGGCCCCCGGCGCCGTCACCGGGGCGGGCCCCGCGGTCGGCCCCGTGCTGCACGACGGGAGTTGCGACACCCTCGGCTTCCTCGTGCCGCCCGGCACGGCCGCGTGCTGGGACCTTCCGGGCAGCGCCTGCACGCAGACCTTCGGCCGCGGCCTGTCGACGGCCGGCGGGCCGCCGGTGGCCGGCACCGGCTGGCTTGTCCCGCCGGAGGGCGGCACCGAGGTCACCGACCCGGCCG
>NZ_LIQY01000620.1 GCF_001418495.1 Streptomyces pathocidini
CGAGTACGACCGTCTGCTGGACCTGGCGGACGAGGCGGAGACGGTGCCGATGGGCTTCCACTCCGCGCAGGTGCCCGCCCCGGAGGCCGATCTCTTCGAGGAGTTGGAGGTCGAGCGCGTCCGGTGGAAGCGCGCGGCGGAGGGCGAGCGCGCGGCGGGGCGGAAGCTTTCCCAGGACGCCCGCGAGGAGGCGGACGAGACCAGGAGCAGGGACGAGCAGTTCGGCGGCGACCGCAGCAGGGCCCGCGCGGACGCGGCGGCCGAGGACAAGGAGGCCGCCGAGCGCGCGGAGCAGGAGGACAAGCGCGCCCGGTCCCGCGAGCACGACGAGCAGGAGCAGCGGCAGGAGGAGGAACAGCAGCAGAAGGACCGGCAGCGGGGCGACGAAGCCGCCGACGAACGGGCGCGCGAAGGGCGGGAGGGCACCGAGCAGGCCAAGGAGGAGCGGAAGGCGCAGCGCGACCGGGAGGAGCAGGACCCCGAGCAGGCCAACGCCCCGGGCTCCGAGAAACGCAAGCGCGAAGACGACGCGAAGAGGCCCGCGGCGGGGTCGAGGCAGGAGGGCCTCGACCCGAAGGCGAAGGAGCAACCCGGTCGCGTACGCCCGGAGAAGGTGGACGAGCGGGCGGAGGAGCGCGACAGCGCCCTGTCCGAGCACGGTCTGCACGAGAAGGACGAGGACGAGGGTGAGCCCCGCGAGGAGGAGAAGCCGCTCGGCCTGGAGGCGGGGGCGGACAAGGACGTCGAGGGCGGTGAGGCCGAGAAGCGGGAGCAGGCCGGGTCGGTGGGCGCCTCCGGGAACCGCTCTCGTGGGGCTTCGGCGGCTCCGGTCGTCGACGAGCTCAATCTCCCCGAAGGGGCGTCACCGGCGTCGATCGCGGAGACGCTGGCCCTCACCGTGCCGGAACCGGATGGTCCGCCGTCCGGGGCCGGGGCTGCTGCGCAGGGCGAGGCGGGTGAGGCGGAAGGCCCCGACGAGGACGCGGCGGTCGCCGCCTCGGAGGGGCGGGGTTCCGCGGCGGAGCGGGAAGAGGCGCCGGCCTCCTCCGAACTGCCGGGTGAGCAGCCGGCGCAGCAGGAGGTGGGGCCGGACCCCGAGGGCTCGCACGGGGAGGAGGACGAACCCGAGACCGAGGGGCACGCGGCTCCCAGGGACGAGCGGGACGGGGGTGATCGCGACGGGGG
>NZ_LIQY01000621.1 GCF_001418495.1 Streptomyces pathocidini
CTCCGGGGTCCTACGTCACCAACCCGCCGAGCTTGCGCAGCGATTCGTTCAGTGCCGCCGTCGCCGAGTCCTTGAGCTTGCCCGCCATGAGCGTCACCGCCGCGCCGGTGAACTCGCTGTCGATCCGCACGTGCGTGGCGTCCCCGTCCGGCGTCAGGGTGTACCGCTGCTCGAGGTTGACGCCCATCGGGCCCTTGCCCTTGGTGTGGAACACCCGGGCCGGCTCCAGGGTCTCGACCGTCCAGACCGTTTCGGCCGGGAAGCCCATGAGCTTCATGTTCTCCTCGTAGGTGGTGCCCTGTGCCAGTGGGTCGGGGCCGCCCTTGGGGAAGCTGGTGTGGGTGGCGTTCCACTCGGCGTACGACGCGAAGTCGGTGAGCTGGGCCCATACCTTCTCCGCCGGTGCCTCCAGTCGTGCCTCCGCGCTGACCTCGGCCATGCGATCACCCCTTCGTTGTCCGGTCGTCGGGCGCTCGCGGACCGTAGACCCGGGGCCTGCAACATTCAATACTGACGACCCGTCAGGTTTCTTGCGGTCCTCCTTCGCAGGTATGAGAATCCGCCCATCCATGCCCAACCATGGTGGGATGCGCAAATGCTCCCTCCCGGGGATGCTTTGGCCTTCCGGCGCCTGATGGGGTGAGAAGGTGCAAAACCGTACGCCGCCACCCGGGTTCACCGGGCCGGCCGACCCCGGAGCCGACGCCCGGCTCAGCGCGGAACTGGCGTCGGTGGTCAGCGGCGCCCGCCGCCGGGCCGTACGGGACGCGGACCGCCAGATCGACACCGCCCACCTGCTGCACGGCCTCCTGGAAGCGGACCCGGCCGTACACACCGCCTTCGAGAGCGGGGCGCAGGTCGTCCGCCTCTTCGGCTATCTCGCCCAGCGCAGCATCGGCTACGGGCTCCAATGGCACGGCAAGGTCGAGGACTCGGGCGCCGTACCCCTCGTACGCGGTGTGCGCGAGGAGGGTGAGCGCGGTGGCGAGCTCAGCCGCATGCCCGGCTGGTCCCCGACCGCCGAGGGCGCGCTGGAGAGCGCATGGGAGCGTGCCCGGGCGCGCGGAGCCGAGTGCGCCGAGGGGCTCGATCTGCTCGCCGCACTCGTTGCCGACCCCGAGTGCCGGGCCGCCGAAGTGCTCCAACGCGCGGGTGTGGACCGCGAGTTGCTGTCCGTGCGGCTCGACGGCCCCCCGCCGCCCGAGCCCGCGCGCCAGGCCTCCCCGCCGGTCAGGGGTCACTCGGGATGACGCACCTGTCCACGGCTGACATGATGACCCGATGCATGCGTCTCAGGGGAGGAGCGTCGGCCTCGGTCTCGCCTTGGCCTCGGCGTTCGCGTTCGGTGGATCGGGGGTCGCGGCCAAGCCGCTGATCGAGGCGGGGCTCGACCCGCTCCACATGGTCTGGCTGCGTGTGGCCGGCGCGGCTCTCCTGATGCTGCCCGTCGCCTGGCGCCACCGCGCCCTGGTGCGGCAACGCCCCGCACTGCTTGCCGGGTTCGGGCTGCTCGCCGTGGCGGGCGTCCAGGCCTGCTACTTCGCGGCGATATCCCGCATCCCGGTCGGCGTCGCACTGCTCGTCGAGTACCTCGGCCCCGCACTGCTGCTCGGCTGGGTGCGGTTCGTGCAGCGGCGGCCGGTGACCCGGGCCGCGGCCGTCGGCGTGGTGCTGGCCGTCGGCGGGCTCGCCTCGGTGGTCGAGGTGTGGTCCGGGCTCGGCTTCGACGCCCTCGGGCTGCTGCTGGCCTTCGGCGCGGCCTGCTGCCAGGTCAGCTACTTCGTCCTCGCCGACCAGGGCCGCGACGGCGAGGACCCGGCCGACCCGATCGGGGTCATCGCGTACGGGCTGCTCATCGGCGCCGTCGTGCTCACCGTCGTCGCCCGGCCCTGGGGCATGGACTGGTCGCTGCTCGCCGGGAGGGCGGACATGGACGGCACGGTGGTGCCCGCGATCCTGCTGCTCGCCTGGGTCGTGCTGGTCGCGACCGTCGTGGCCTACCTGACCGGGGTGCTCGCGGTGCGCCACCTCTCGCCGCAGGTCGCCGGGGTGGTCGCCTGCCTGGAGGCGGTCGTGGCGACCGTCATGGCCTGGGTGATGCTCGGCGAGCACCTGGCCGCGCCGCAGGTCATCGGCGGAGCGGCGGTGCTCGCCGGGGCGTTCATCGCCCAGACCTCGGCGCCGAAGGCGGCCTCCGACGGGCCGGTCGCCGGATCCGGTCGGCACGGGCCGGACGGCGGCGAGAACGGGCCGCAGGCGGGGGAGTTGCCCGCGTCTTCGCAGGCGACGTAGGTCGCCAGACCGCCTACTTCGCCGTCGTACGGGAGACCGGGCTGGCCGTGGCCACTGTCGTGACCTCGGCGCGGGGCCCGTACTCATCGCGCTCGGCGCCTGGTTGGCCATGGGCGAGTGGCTGGGCCGCGGCGGGTGTGAGGTGGGGGCGCCGGGCTTCGGGTCGGCGCCCTCTTGCCCAAGTGCGCGGCTCGGCCTGTGACTCGGCCCGCGGCTCAGGCCCGTGACTCAGCCCGTGTCGCAGGCCTGCGGCTCAGCCCGTGCTGCAGCCCGCGGCGAGGTAGGCGGGGAGGGGCACGGACGGGGCGAGGTCGTCCGCGGGGATCGGTGCGCCGTAGGTGCGGCTGACCGGGACGACGCCGCTCCAGTGGGGGAGTTCGAGGTCCTCCGGGTCGTCGTTGGGGCCGCCGGTGCGGATCTTCGCGGAGACCTCTTCGAGGTCCAGGCGGAGTACGGCGGTCGCGGCCAGCTCCTTGGCGTTCGCGCGGCGCGAGTCGGCGGCGCGGCCGGGGACGACGTGGTCGACCAGGGCGTCGAGCGCCGCCGAGCGCTCGGCCGGATCGGTCACCTGCCGGGCGGTGCCGTGCACCACCACGGAGCGGTAGTTGAGGGAGTGGTGGAAGGCGGACCGGGCCAGCACCAGGCCGTCCACGTGCGTGACGGTGAGGCACACCGCGAGGCCGGGGTCCGCTTCCCGCCGGCCCGCCGTGCGCAGGGGCCGGGAGCCCGTCGAACCGTGCACGTAGAGCCGCTCGCCGACGCGGGCGTAGAGCGTGGGCAGGACCACGGGCGCGCCGTCGCGGACGAAGCCGAGGTGGCAGACGTACCCGTCGTCGAGTATCGCGTGCACGGTCTCGCGGTCGTACGCCGCGCGCTCGGCGGCTCGGGTGGGGACGGTGCGGGAGGTCGGCTCGTACGCGGTGGTGGTCGCGGTCGGGGCGCTTGCCGTCGCGCTGGGGTCCGGCATGGCGATCTCCATTGAACTAGTGCATAATATTGTTTGTGCTAGGAGAGTATCGGATCGAGGGGCGGCGTGCAGCCGAGATTGCCGCCAGTGTGGAGCGGGGGATCGGCGCGGGCGAGCTGATCCCGGGCCAACCGCTGCCGCCGCTAAGGGAGTTGGCGCAGCGGCTGGACGTCAACCCGAACACCGTCGCCGCCGCCTACCGCGCGCTGCGCGACCGCGGGGTGATCGAGACGGCGGGCCGGCGCGGCAGCCGGGTGCGCGCGCGGCCGGCCAGCACGGCGCGCGAGGCGATCCGGGTGGATGTGCCGCCGGGGGTTGTCGATGTGTCCACCGGCAACCCCGACCCCGCCCTGCTGCC
>NZ_LIQY01000622.1 GCF_001418495.1 Streptomyces pathocidini
CGCCCGCGACCTCAATGGCCACATCGGCCCCGGGCCCCTCCGCCAGGTCGGCGATCAGCCGCCCGGGCAGTTCGGCGGAGTCCGCGCCCAGCCGGGCGGCGGCCGCCAGCCGGGCGGGCGACAGGTCGACGGCGATGACCCTGCCGGGCGCGGACTCCGCCGAACTGCCCGGGCGGCTGATCGCCGACCTGGCGGAGGGGCCCGGGGCCGATGTGGCCATCGAGGCCGCGGGCGACCCGGAGAGCTTCGTGCTGTGCACCCGGGTGGTGCGCCAGGGCGGCCACATCGCCAACATCGGCACGCACGGGGTGCCGGCCATGCTCCACCTCGAGGCGCTGTGGCGCAAGAACCTGACCATCAGCACAGGTCAGGTCGACACCTTCTCGACACCCGCGCTCCTGGACTTCGCGACCTCCGGACGCCTGCACGTCTCCGACCTGGTCACCCACGGCTTCCCGCTCGACCGCGTGGAGGAGGCGTACGAGGCGTTCGCCCGCGGCAGCGAGACGGGGGCGCTGAAGACGGTGCTGCGCGGCGGCCGAGGCTGAGGGCTGGTCGGCCCTTCCGGCCGCGGCCGCATGGTGGTGTCATGGGAAGTGAGCCGAGGGCGAACAGGCACGGAGAAGCGGAGCTCCTGCCGCGCACCGTGCAATCCGGGCCCACGAGAAGCGGGCAGCCCCCGGCTCCCTCCTGAGCCCGTACGGACGGTCGCTACGGACGCGGTCTCTGCGGGCTCATTCCCGGCGGAGCGGCGGGGCGGCCGCCATCCCGGTGGCCTGCCGCAGCGCCTCGACCATGCTGCGCGGGTCGGCGGTGCCGGTGCCGGCGATGTCGAACGCGGTGCCGTGGTCGACGGAGGTGCGGATGACCGGCAGGCCGACGGTCAGGTTGACCCCGGAGTCCAGGCCGAGGACCTTGACCGGGCCATGGCCCTGATCGTGGTACATCGCCACGATCAGGTCGTAGTCGCCCCGCCCGGCGAGGAAGAACGCGGTGTCGGCGGGGAGCGGTCCGCGGGCGTCGATGCCCTCGGCCCGTACGGTCTCCAGGGCCGGGGCGATCTTCTCCGCCTCCTCGCCGTAGCCGAAGAGCCCGTTCTCGCCCGCGTGCGGGTTGATCCCGCACACCCCGATGACGGGCGCCGCGACCCCCGCCCGCACCATGGCCTCGTGGCCGCGCCGCACGGTCCTGGCGACGAGCCCCGGCTCGATCCGGGCGACGGCGTCGATCAGGCCGATGTGCGTGGTCACGTGGATGACCTTGACGGTCGGCGTGGACAGCATCATCGACACCTCCTCGACCCCGGTGAGGTGGGCGAGCAGTTCGGTGTGCCCGGGGAAGAAATGGCCGCCCGCGTGCAGCGCGGCCTTGTTGAGCGGGGCCGTGCAGATCCCCTGCACCTCCCCGGCCAGGGCGAGTTCCGCGGCGACCCGCACGTAGTGGTACGCGGCGTCGCCCGCCTCCGCGGACACCTTCCCCCAGGGCAGATCGGCGGGGAGGAGATCGAGGTCGACGACGTTGAGGCGGTGGAGGCCGGACTCGTCCAAGCCTCCGGGGTCGGCCTCGGCCTCGATGCCGACGCCGGCGTTGGTACCGGGTCCGGCGTTGGTCCCGGGTCCGGGTCCAAGCCCGGCCCCGGACCCGGAGCCCGGGCCGGTCGGGAACTCGGCCTCGGAAGGGGCGGCGATCGGGACGATCTCGGTGGAGTCCGCCACGCCGAGGACCTCGGCCGCCAGCCGCAGCCGGTGCGCGTCCCCGATGACCACCGGCTCGCACCGCCGCAGCGTGTCCGCGTCCCGCAGGGCGGCGACGACCACCTCGGGCCCGATGCCCGCGCCGTCGCCCATCGTGACCGCGATGCGGGGGAGTTGACCGGTGGGTTGCATGGGCTGGGAC
>NZ_LIQY01000623.1 GCF_001418495.1 Streptomyces pathocidini
GGGGAGGGGGGGGGGGGGCCGGGGGCGGGGGTGGCGGTGACGGACGGCGGGGCGCGGCGGACGCTGGTGGTCGCGGCGGGCGGGGCAGTGCTGGCCCTGCGCGGAACGGTGCTGGCGTGCGCGATGTCAGGGGGTGACGGAGGGGGCGAGAAGCAACGGGAGGAGAAGTAGGCCTCCCGAGCGGAGAAGCCGGCGGGCAAGCCGTCGCCGGAGGGCGGGGAGAAGCAGGCCGGGGGGAACGCGGAGCCGCGGGAGGGGGCATCCGAGTCGGCGGAGCCTGCGGCCGGTTCGAGCGCGCCCGCCGACGGCTTCACCCCGCGCTCCGATGACGACTTCTTCTTCACGATGGCCCTGCCCAAGGGCTGGCACCGCACCGGGATCGCGGGGCGGAACTCCGGCGGGATCTACAGCCTGTCCGGCGGATTCCCGCGCATCCAGGTCGACTTCAACAGCAGCCCCGGCTCCGACGCCGCCGCCGCGTGGAAGAGCCTGGAGCCCGCGGTCGCCGGTTCCTCCTCCGGCTACCGCCGGATCTCCATCAAGGAGGTCGAGTGGCGCGGCTACCCGACCGTCGCCGACTGGACCTTCGAGCGGAACCAGAACGGGCAGCGCGTACGGGTCCTCAACCGGGGGTTCAAGGTGGACGGTTCGCACGGCTACTCCATCATGATCTCCTGCCGGGCGGACGCGTGGGACGGGAAGGAGTGCCGGACGCTCCGCGACAGGGCGTTCGACTCCTTCCGCCCCAAGGGCTGACCGGGGCGCGCCTCGGGCACGTATCGTGACTTCTCGGGGAGGCGTCGTGAACGACTACGCGGGTCGGGTGCTGGCCGACCGCTACCGCCTGCCGCGTACCCCGCGCTCCGACGCGCCGTACGAGCCGGTGGAGACGCGGGCGTACGACACGTACAGCGGCCAGGAGGTCCACGTACGGCAGGTGCCGCTGCCGGAGGTGGTGGAGGCCGAGGTCGTCGGGGCCGAGGCCATCGGGGACGGGGGCGTCGGGGACGCGAGGGCGTACGGCGCGCGGCCCGGCTCGGCGGCCGGGGGCGGCGATCCGGCGGTGCGGCGGGCGATCGAGGCGGTCAAGGCGGCGGCCGCGCTGCCGGACCATCCGCGGCTGGGCCAGGTCTTCGACGTGTTCGCCGACGGCGGCAGCCTGTGGATCGTGAGTGAACTGCTGCGCGCCCGGCCGCTGGCGGCGCTGCTCGCCGAACGCCCGCTGCCGCCGCACCGCGCCGCGGAGGTTGCGGCGGACCTCCTCGCGGCCCTCCGCACCGTCCACGCCCACGGCTGGACCCACGGCAACATCACCCCCCACACGGTCCTGATCTGCGACGACGGCCGCGCGATCCTCACGGGGCTGGGGGTTGGCGCGGCGCAGGAGGCGCTGTGCGGGTACGACCCGCTGCCGAGGGCGGCCGGGGCCGCACCGGAGGTGGAGCCGGGGGGTGAGCCGGCGGCTGGGGCCGCCGCCGGGTCCGCCCTCGGGACGGCGCCGGGGCGCCGCCGGGAGCCCGGCGGCGGCCGGGGGCGCGAGGGGCGCGCGGGCGAGGGCGCCGTGCGTCATGGGCTGCCCGTGCCGCGTGTCGGGGACGGGGCCGCTGACGGGCCCGCGGGCTCACAGCACGCCGAAGGCGGGGCCGTCTGGGG
>NZ_LIQY01000624.1 GCF_001418495.1 Streptomyces pathocidini
GGCAAGTGGCGGGCGGTGGGCGGGGCCGCGCTGCGCGTCCTGGTCGTCTGGGGAGCGAGCACGCTGACGCTGCTCGTGCTGGCCGGACTGCTGCCGGACTTCCGGCTGCAGTCCGCGGACGGGGACAGCGCCACCCGTATCGGAGTCACCGCCGCGCTCGGCGCCGGGGCGTTCGGCCTGCTCAGCGCACTGGTATGGCCCGTGCTCGTACGGGCCCTGCTGCTGGTGCCCGCGCTGGTGCTCGGGCTGCTGGTGTTCTTCCTGAACGGCTCGGTGCTGCTGGTCGCGCTGCGGCTGGTGCCGGCCCAGCGAGGAGACGTCGCGCCGGACACGGCCGTCGTGGTCGCGGCCGTCATGTCCGCGGTCGCCTCGGCGACCAGCACGGCGCTGGCCGTGCGCGACGACGGCGCGTACCGGCGGCGGCTCCGCCGCCTCGCCCAACGGCGCGGGCACCGCCGCGACGAGGCACTGGGCCGGTCGAAGACGGCCGGCACGGTCTTCCTCCAGCTGGACGGCGTCGGGTACGGGGTGCTGACGGACGCGCTGCGGGAGGGGCTGCTGGAGACGGTGGCGGGCTGGCACGCGTCGGGCAGCCACCGGCTCACGCCCTGGCGCACCGACTGGTCGAGCCAGACCGGGGCCAGCCAGCTCGGCATCCTGCACGGCTCGAACCACGACGTCCCGGCGTTCCGGTGGTACGAGAAGGACACCGGCGAGGTGATGGTGTGCAGCCGCCCGACGAGCGTGGCCGAGCTCCAGCGCCGCGCGGTCCGGCGCAGCGGGAACGGCGGGCTGCTGACGGTCGACGGGGCCAGCCGCGGGAACCTGTTCAGCGGCGGGGCCGACCAACTGGCGCTCGTCCTCTCGGTGTCGGCCCGGCGCGGCAGGGCCAACCGCTCCCGCGCCGGCTACTACGCGTACTTCTCCGACCCGGCGAACGCGACCCGTACGGCCGTTTCCTACGTGGCCGAGGTCTGCCGGGAGATCGGCCAGTCCACGCGTGCGCGGGTGCGACGCGAGCGGCCGCGCGTGGGGCGGGGCGGGCTGTATCCCTTCCTGCGCGCGTTCGCGACCGTCGTCGAGCGGGACGTGGTCGTCGCGGCGGTCATCGGCGACATGCTGGCGGGGCGCACGGCCGTCTACGCCGACCTGGTCGGCTATGACGAGGTGGCCCACCACTCGGGGCCGCACAGCCGGGACGCCCAACGGGTCCTGGCCCGCCTGGACCGGTCCATCGCGCTGATCGCGAAGGTCGCGGAGCACGCGCCGCGCGACTACCGGATCGTCCTGCTCTCCGACCACGGCCAGAGCCCGGGACCGACCTTCGCGGACACCTTCGGGCTGACCCTCCACGACCTCGTACGGGCCGGGTGCGGGCTGGCCGTCTCACGGCGGGCGAAGGGCTCGGCGAGCGGCACCGAGGCGCGGGCCGCCGCCCGTGCGGCACTCCACCGGCCGGAGAAGGACAACGGGGCGCGGCCCGGGGGCCCGGCTCAGGAGCGGGGTCCGGGGGCGGCACCGGGG
>NZ_LIQY01000625.1 GCF_001418495.1 Streptomyces pathocidini
CGATCGCGCGCTGATCGCCGAGCGGATGGAGCGGCGCCGGGACCACTTCATGCCCGGCGCCCTGCTCGACTCGCAGTTCGCCGCGCTGGAGCCGCTCCAGCCGGGCGAGTTCGGGGCCGCCGTGTCCGTGGACCGGGGCCCCGGGTCGATCACGGCCGAGGCCGTCGCCGTACTCCGGAACCACCCGGTGCCGGCCGTACCCGAGGGCCGGCCGGAGCCTGCCGCACCTGGCAGCCGGCCGGAGTCCGCCATACCTGGGGGCCAGCCGGCGCCCGCCGCACATGGGGGCCAGTCGGCGCCCGCCACCACCCACCGTTAAGGAATCCACCGTGTCCGGTCGTCTCAGTGTCGAGATGCTGGCAGCGGACCCCGTCGAGCCGATCACCTCGGCGGGGCATGCACAGCTGGGCGTCGCCGTCCTCGTCGGTATCGCCGTCATCGTCCTGCTCATCACCCGCTGGAAGGTGCACGCCTTCCTCTCCCTGACCATCGGCTCACTGGTCCTCGGCGCGGTCGCGGCCGCCCCGCTGGACAAGGTGATCGCCAGCTTCACCGCCGGGCTCGGTACGACGGTCTCGGGTGTCGGCGTCCTCATCGCGCTCGGCTCGATCCTCGGCAAGCTGCTCGCCGACTCGGGGGGCGCCGACGAGATCGTGGACACGATCCTCGCCAAGTCGAGCCGGCGGAGCATGCCGTGGGCCATGGCGCTGATCGCGGGCATCATCGGGCTGCCGCTGTTTTTCGAGGTCGGGATCGTGCTGCTGATCCCGGTCGTGCTGCTGGTCGCCAAGCGCGGCAACTTCTCCCTGATGCGCATCGGCATCCCGGCGCTCGCCGGCCTGTCCGTGATGCACGGCCTCGTACCGCCGCACCCCGGCCCGCTCGTCGCGATCGACGCGGTCGGCGCCAACCTCGGGATCACGCTGGCGCTCGGTGTGCTCGTCGCGATCCCGACGGTGATCATCGCCGGTCCGGTCTTCGCGCGCTTCGCGGCCCGCTGGGTCGATGTGACGCCGCCGGAGGGTCTGATTCCGCAGCGGCCCTCGGAGTCCCTGGAGAAGCGCCCGAAGTTCGGCGCCACGGTGGCGACCGTGCTGCTGCCGGTGGTGCTGATGCTGGTCAAGGCGCTGGTCGACATCGTGATCGACGACCCCGAGAACCACATCCAGCGCGTCGCCGACGTCGTCGGCGCACCGCTGATCGCGCTGCTCGCGGCCGTGGTCGTCGGCATGTTCACGCTGGGCCGCGCGGCCGGCTTCACCAAGGAGCGGCTGGCGTCGACCACCGAGAAGTCACTCGTACCGATCGCCGGGATCCTGCTGATCGTCGGCGCGGGCGGCGGCTTCAAGCAGACGCTGATCGACGTCGGTGTCGGCCGGATGATCCTCGACTTCTCCGAGAACTGGAACATCTCCGCGCTACTGCTGGCCTGGCTGATTGCGGTCCTCATCCGCCTCGCTACGGGCTCGGCGACGGTCGCCACGATCTCCGCCGCGGGCCTGGTCGCTCCGCTGGCCGCGGACATGAGCACGACGCACGTCGCACTGCTCGTCCTCGCGATCGGCGCGGGCTCGCTCTTCTTCAGCCACGTCAACGACGCGGGGTTCTGGCTGGTGAAGGAGTACTTCGGGATGAGCGTCGGCCAGACGTTCAAGACGTGGTCGGTGATGGAAACGATCATCTCGGTCACCGGCATCGTCTTCGTCCTGCTGCTGTCCCTGGTCTTGTAGCCCGCATCAGTGTTGCGCGACGCCGCGGCCCCCTCCTCCTACGAGAAGGGGGCCGCGGCGTCGCGC
>NZ_LIQY01000626.1 GCF_001418495.1 Streptomyces pathocidini
CCCGCGCGCCCCTCGCGCACCGCGTCGAGCGCCACCGGCTCCCCGCCCTCGGCGAGCCGCACCGCGTACGGGGACCAGCGGCCCGGGACCCCGGCCTCCGGCCCGAGCACGTCCAGCAGCTCCTCGGGCGTGGACCGGCCCGGCCTGGCGACGAGCGTCACCTCCGGCCGCTCGTTGTCGGCCTCCAGCAGGTCCTCGATCCCGGCCCGGCCGCCGCCGAGCGCGTCCCAGAGCGCGGAGACGATCCACCGCGGATGCGAGTGGACGACGGCCAGATGCTCCTCGGGGTCCTCGTCATACGGCGGGGCCACCCGGTCCAGCCAGGCGTCGAGGTCGTGGGCGGCGACCTTGCGCAGCACGGCGTTCACGAACTTCGCCCGCCCGTCGCCCAGTACGACCCGCGCCAGCTCGACGCTGGCCGAGACGGCGGCGTGCGTCGGGATCCGCGTCCCCAGCAACTGGTGCGCGCCCAGGCTCAGTACGTCGAGCACCGGCGGGTCGACCTCGCGCAGCGGCCGGTCGACACACTCGGCGATGATCGCGTCGTACGTGCCCTGGCGGCGCAGCGTCCCGTACACCAGCTCGGTCGCCAGCGCCGCGTCCCGCCCGTCGAACCCGCCGCCCTCGCGCGCCTTCCGCAGCAGCGGCGGCAGCACGAGATTCGCGTACGCGTCCCGCTCGTCCACGGCCCGCAGCGCCTCGAAGGCGAGGATCCGCACGGGATCCTTCTGCGGACGGCGATAGGTCCTACCGGGCCGATGACGAGAAGACTGCGAGGTCACGAGAAAGGTGCTCCGGAGAAATGGGGTGTGACTGAGACACCCCAGCGTACGTCGCGATGGGCGCGGATCGGGCGGCGGAAACGATCCCACCGCCACCAGGGCCTGCGCGCCCCTCAGCGCCGTGCCCCGCACGGCCCTCGGCGCGCCGACAGCCCAGCCGACCGGCACCCACCCCGCACGCTTCATCCGGCACAGCCGAAACTCCACCTGCCACGACGCCGGAACCCGGCGGTGGCAGAGCCCAGCGGTGGCGAACCGGCAGCAAGCGGCAAGGGCGGCGGCCTCGGCGGGGGCACACCGGACGACCACGGGCAGACATCCCTCCGGCACAGCCGAAGATCCTCCGCCGCGATGGCGAGCAAC
>NZ_LIQY01000627.1 GCF_001418495.1 Streptomyces pathocidini
GAGTCAACCCCCTGGGCGGGGGTGTGGGCTTCGGGGGTGCTTCCCGCCCAGGGGGTTGACTCCCGCACAAATCGGAGCAAACTGTCTAATACACCAGAAAACCAGAGCGAGCCGCATCGTCGGTGAAGACGTTCATCGGCAAGCGCCGACCCACTCGTGGCTCTGGCCAGGCCCCCGGCAGATCCTCCAGATCCCGGAATTCCAGTGACGGCTGGGATCCGAGGAGATGAGAAGGAACTACCGGGGACTGCTTTGCCCGGGGGCGAGTACGGAGGGTCGTTGGCCGCGGACCCTCCGTTTTCACTTGCCGGGCCCGCCTGGGCTGCTTGCCCGATCCCTGCCTGCCTGGTCTGCCTGCCTGAGATCTGCCCGCCTGGTCTGCGGCCCGTTCTGTCTGACGGTTCTGTCTGACCGGCCTGCCTGCCGAGTCTGGCCTCCGGGCCTGCCTGCCTGTCAGCCGAAGAGGCGCTGCCGGACCGCCTTGCGGTAGTCCTCCAGGCTGTTGTCGATGTGCTCGGCGGCGGCCCGCGCGGCCGCTTCCGGGCGGCCCGCGCGGATCGCCTCGTAGATGGCGGCGTGTTCCACCGCCGCGGCGGCGACGCGGTCGATGGTGCGGCCGCCGAGGCCGATGACCGTCGACTGGGCCAGCAACTGCCGCGCCTTCTGGACCGCTTGGGTCAGGAAGGGGTTGTGGGCGGCCGTGGCGACGGCCAGGTGGAAATCCTCGTCGGCCGGGCCGAACAGCGCGCTGTCGGCCCGCGCCGCCCCCTCCCGGTAGCGGTCGACCGCCTCGCCGATGGCGCGGAGTTCGGCGGGAGTGGCCCGCTCGGCCGCGAGCCGGCTGATCTCGGTCTCCTGGATCCCGCGGTACTCGAAGACCAGCATGATGTGGTTCAGATCCGTCGGCATGAAGAAGACGGGGTCCGTCTTCCGGGGTGCCAGCAGCCCCGGTTCGTCCGCGACGAACAGGCCCCGGCCGCGGTGCGCGCGGACCCGCCCCAGCGCCGAGAGGATCTTGATCGCCTCGCGGGTGACCGAGCGGCTGACGTCCAGCTCCTGCGCCAACCGCACCTCGGTGGGCAGCCGGTCGCCGGGGCGCAGGCCGCGGGCGGCGATGAACTCCAGGATGCGCTCGGCCGTCACCTCGTAGCCGGGGCGGTAGCCGTCGCCCGACTCGGCGCGCTCGCCCGACTCGGTCTGCTCCCCGTGCTCGGCCGGTCCGGTCTGCTCCCGGTGCTCGGCCTGCGGAACGGCGGTTTCCGGCATCTCCCTGCCCCCCAACGTGACTTCACACGGAGAGTACGACTCATGGCGGGGCGGCGCCAGGCCTTCGATAGGGAGTTGCCGGGAATGAATCCGATCCAACCCCTTGTGCCGCGCCTCAACTCGCGTATTAATACGACTCATTCCGGCTGCGGACACGGCGCGGACAGACGCGAAGGAGCGGGCGTGCGCATCACCCATGTCGAGTGCCATCTCATCAAGGTCCCCGGAGCCGAGCCGCCGTTCGTCTGGCGCGACGGGCTCCCCGGGTCCTCGCCGGACACCGAGGGCGCGGTGCTGCGCGTCTGCACCGACGAGGGGCCCGAGGGCGTCGCCTTCGCACCCCGCCACGGCCGGATCGCGCAGGAGGTCGTCGACCGCGTGCTGCGCCCCGAGTTGACCGGCGCCGACCCGCTCCGGCGCGAGTGGCTCTGGCACCGGGTCTGGGAGCTGGACCGGGTCGAGGAGCTGCCGCTCTACCTCCTCGGCCTGGCGGACGTCGCCCTGTGGGACCTGGCCGCCAAGGCCGCCGGCCTCCCCCTTTGGCAGCTGCTCGGCGGCTACTGCACCAGCATCCCGGCCCAGGCCTCGACCGTCACCTTCCCGACGGTCGAGGAGTACCTCGACGTCGCCGACCAGGTACGGGAGTTGGGCTACACCTCCATCAAGCTGCACGCCTGGGGCGACTGGCGGCGCGACGCCGAGCTCTGCCTGAAGCTGCGCGAGCACGTCGGCGACGGGTTCCCGCTCGCGTACGACGGCTCGGCCGGATTCGACCTGCCGGACGCGATCCGGCTCGGCAAGGCCCTCTCCGAGGCCGACTACCTCTGGTACGAGGAGCCGATGCGCGAATTCAGCGTGACCGCCTACCAGTTGCTCGCCCAGAAGGTCGACGTCCCGCTGCTGGTCGCCGAGACCTCCGACGGCGCGCACATGAACTCCGCCGACTTCATCGCCGCCGGCGCGG
>NZ_LIQY01000628.1 GCF_001418495.1 Streptomyces pathocidini
GGACCAGTCGGCCGGGCGGGAGGCCAGGAGGAGAGGGGAGCTGGATGTGGCCAAGTCGGCCGTGGCCTTGGCGAGTTGCTCGTTGAGGTCGTCGACCTCCGCGGCGAAGGCCGGGTCTTCCTGGGCGCGGATGTTGGGGAGGACGGGGAGTGCGACGATCTGGACGTACGGGTTGGCCGCGCGGGCCTCGGCGACGAACTCGCGGGCGTTGGCGGCGGTTTGGCCGGCGCCCGTGTAGAAGCCGAGGTCGATCAGGCCCAGGGAGACCAGGAGCAGGTCCGCGCGGTGGGCGGCGACCTCTTCGCGGATGAGCGGCGCCATGTGCAGCCAGCCCTCGCCCCAGCCGGCCAGGTGCGCGCGGGCGCGTTCGGGGAAGGCGGGGTCGGCGTAGTCGTGGGAGACGGGCGCGTCGGCGGCGTGGTCGTGGAGCCCGGTGCGCGGCCCGACGATCCGGTACGGCCTCCCGAACTCCCGGTTCAGGTGCTGCCACATCCGGTAGCGCCACGTGTGCTCGCCCGCACTTCCGATGGTCATCGAGTCGCCGACGAACATGATCCGCATGCCGCCATCATCGCCGAATCCCCGCACCCCTGCGACGTGACCATGACCACCCCGAGGTCGGCCTCCAGAAGCCGGGCAGTGCCCCGAAGAGCCGTTGTGTGGCGCGGTTGTCGGATCCGAAGCGCGCCGCACGGCGACACGGTCTCAGCCGATGGACGGCCCTCCAACGCGCCCATCCCGACGGACTAGGCTGCGGATCGTGGCTGATATCCAGATTCCCGCTGACATGAAGCCCGCCGACGGTCGCTTCGGCTCGGGCCCGTCCAAGGTGCGTACGGAGGCGCTCGGCGCCCTGGCTGCCACCGGAACCTCTCTCCTGGGCACGTCCCACCGCCAGGCGCCGGTGAAGAACCTGGTCGGCCGGGTGCGGGACGGCGTACGCGCGCTGTTCTCGCTGCCGGACGGCTACGAGGTGGTCCTCGGCAACGGCGGTTCCACCGCCTTCTGGGACATCGCCACCCACGGCCTGATCGAGCGCAGGTCCCAGCACCTGTCCTTCGGCGAGTTCTCCTCCAAGTTCGCCAAGGCCGCGCAGCTCGCCCCGTGGTTGGAGGAGCCGACCGTCGTCACCTCCGAGCCCGGTACGCACCCGCTGCCGCGGGCCGAGGCCGGCGTCGACGCGTACGCGCTCACGCACAACGAGACCTCCACCGGCGTCGCCGCACCGATCCGCCGGGTCGAGGGCGCCGACGAGGACGCGCTGGTGCTCGTGGACGCGACCTCCGGCGCGGGCGGCCTGCCCGTGGACATCCGCGAGACGGACGTCTACTACTTCGCCCCGCAGAAGTCCTTCGCTGCCGACGGCGGCCTCTGGCTGGCCGTGTTCTCGCCCGCCGCCCTGGAACGCGCGGCCCGGGTGCACGCCTCCGGCCGCCACGTCCCGGAGTTCTTCTCGCTGCCCACCGCGATCGACAACTCCCTCAAGAACCAGACGTACAACACCCCGGCCGTCTCCACTCTCTTCCTCCTGGCAGAGCAGCTCGACTGGCTCAACAGCCATGGCGGCCTGGAGTGGGCGGTCGAGCGGACGGCCGACAGCTCCTCGCGGCTGTACGGCTGGGCGGACAAGGTCTCGTACGCGTCCCCGTTCGTCACCGATCCCGCCAAGCGCTCGCAGGTCGTCGGCACGATCGACTTCAGTGACGACGTCGACGCCGCGGCCGTGGCCAAGGTGCTGCGCGCCAACGGCATCGTGGACACCGAGCCGTACCGCAAGCTGGGCCGCAACCAGCTGCGCGTGGCCATGTTCCCGGCGGTCGCCCCCGCGGATGTCGAGGCGCTGACCCACTGCGTCGACTACGTGGTCGAGCAGCTGTAGTCCCGGCGGCATGGTGGCGGGCCCGTGCGTGTGGCGGGGCCGTGCGTGTGGCGGCCCGTGCGCGTACGGGCCGCCACGGGGTGACGGCGGGGCCCGTTTGTGCGTCCATGGATGCCATGGCCACCACTGACGGAACCGCGGAACTCCGACCGCTCGTGCGGCAGGCCTGCGTCCTGCTCACCACCCGCAAGCGGGACGGCTCGACGGTCGGCACGCCGGTCCACATCGCGGTCGAGGGGGACCACGCCTACATCAGGACGTTCGGCAAGGCGGGCAAGACGAAGCGGATGCGCAACTTCCCCGACGTCGACATCGCGCCCTGCACGCGCAGGGGCAAGCCGACGGGGGCCGCCCTCCACGCGCGCGTGCGCCTGCTCGACCAGGGCGGCGAGGAGAACGCGCACGCGGCGAAGCTGATCGAGCGCAAGTACCCCGTCGTGCAGCGCTATCTGGTCCCCGCGTTCCACCGGCTCCAGCGGGACAGGACGCTGCACTACGAGGTGCGGCTGGTGGCGGAGCGCCCGCGCTGAGGCCCGGCCCCGGTCGGTCGCGTTCCGCCTCGGTCAGCCGCGGCGGCGGAACAGCCTGCCGATCCCCAGCGCCAGCACGGTCGCGGCGGCGAAGGTGAGGGCGCCGACGACGAGGTTGCGGTCCTGCTCGCCGCCGGAGGCGGAGCCCGTGGTGCCGTCCGGGCCGTCATCGGACGGGCCGCCGTGCCGTCCGGCGGGCGGCGCGGTCTCCCGCTTCTCTTCGGACGCCACCGAGTCCGGCAGCAGCTCCCCGTCCAACTCCTCCCGCACCACCTGGCTGTTCGCCCCCTCCGAGCCGTACATCAGCGCGCGCCCGCCCGGTGTGAAGGCCACGGACTCGCCCTGGATCTGGAACGGCATGGGCGGCCGCCGGTCGATCGGCTCGGGGGCGCCGTCGCGCCAGCGGTAGGCGCGGGCCTCGAAGTAGCCGCGTACGAGGAGCCGGGAGCCGTCGGGCGAGAAGGCGGCGTCGGTCGCCCACAGGCCGATGTCGGCGACCCGGCGGAAGGTGTTCGGGCCCGAGGGGGACAGCCGGGCGGGCCCCTCGTACAGCCCGCCGCCCTTCTTGTGCTTGCTGACGATGTAGACCCGGCCGGTCTTCGGGTGGACCGCCAGCGACTCGGCGTCGCGCGGCCCGCCGTCGTAGCGGACGGTGTAGCGCACCGGGTCGACCGTCGTGTCCCGCAGGGTCTTCGGCTCGGGGAAGCGGTAGATCCACACTTCCGGCCAGGTGCCGCCGAGGTTGTCGCCGATGTCCGCCACGTACACCTGCCCGTCGGGCCCGACGGACACCGCCTCCACGTCCCGCGGCTGGATCCCGCGCAGTGTCACGGTCGCGACCGTCTTGCCGGTGGCGCTGTCGACCGCGTAGACGTACGGGCCGTCGTCGCTGTCGTTGTGCGTCCAGAACACCCCGGGGTGCGCCCGGGCGGCGGCCAGCCCACTGGACTCGGTGATCCGCGGATCCTTGATCCGGAACGAGCCCGGCTCACCGTCCGCGGCGTACGCACCACCCGCGGCACCACCCGACACGAGGAGCAGAGCGGCGGCCCCGAGACCGTAGGAGAGCAAACGCATGCCCCAAGGTTGCCACGGGTTCGGACCCGCCCCGGATCCGTCGCGTGCCTGGCGGGATGACCGGTGGCGGGCGGGCACGCTGTAGGCATGGGTGATGTACGGGAGCTGGTGGCGGGGCTTCGGG
>NZ_LIQY01000629.1 GCF_001418495.1 Streptomyces pathocidini
GTACGCCCCACCCGGCCCGTACGCCCTGACCAACCCGTACCCCCGCAACCGGCCCGTACCCCGCGACTGCCCGGCGCCTACCGCCGCTTGCCGTCCCGGGCCGTGGCCTCGACGCAGAAGTGCCGCCAGTCCGGCGGGCCGCCGGACTCGTCGGGTTCGGCGCAGGCCGTCAGCACGAACCGCCCCTCGGCGCCCACCAGGGCGGTGTGGTTGTCGTGGCCGTAGGCGATGACGGCCCGGGCGCCCTTGCCACCCTCAGGGGTGATGACGACGGCGTCCCCCGGGTCGGCCTCCATGAGCTTGGCCCAGGCGGCGCGGCAGGAGGGGCTGTACTTGATCTGCAGGCGCACCGGTCTCCGCACGTCCTGGAGCACCTGTGCGTCGGCGTCGCAGCCGAGTTTCCCGACGTCCAGGCCGTGGCAGGCGGCGCCGTTGCAGTGCCGCACGGCGGGCGGCCGGCTGTCCGCCCGGCCGCCGTCGCCGCTTCCGCCCCCGGCACCGAAGAGCCCGGTCACGAAGCCCCCCGCGACCGTTGCCACCACCGCCACGACGGTGGCGCCGACGAGCTTCTGCGGATCCTTCGCCGCGTCGCGGACGCGCCGCCAGCGCCCCCTCGCCGATACGCGCCGCCAGCGCACCCTCGTCAGTACGCGCCGCCGGCGCCCCCTCGCCGGTAACTCGGGGGCCTCCGCGGGCTCCTCGCCGTTGTCCGCTGCCACAGCCACCTCCGGCCAGGTCGAACCAGTCCCTGACCTGCCATGTTGCTATCCG
Source organism: Streptomyces pathocidini (assembly GCF_001418495.1). GTDB lineage: Bacteria > Actinomycetota > Actinomycetes > Streptomycetales > Streptomycetaceae > Streptomyces > Streptomyces pathocidini. Next base: position 772 of record NZ_LIQY01000629.1, read on the forward strand.
GAAGACCGCCGGACCAGGCCGTTCCCGCACAACTTCCGTGTCACACCGCCCGGTTGGGCCATTCCGTGGATCGCCGGCTCACGCCCAGCGCACACCGACGAGTCGACGCGCCACCGGCGTGCGCCGGTGGCGTTACGCGTCCAGCCCCGCCAGGACCAGCGGCAGCCGGTCGGCGCCCGAGGCGCTGACGCGCACCGGAACGCCCCAGTCCTGCTGGTGGACATGGCAGGCCGGGTACTCGTCCTCCGCGGCGGATCCGCTGCCGGACGCGGGGGCGTCGCAGGAGGCGGCCATCGCGGAGACGTGCAGGACGCCCTCGGTGGCGCCGTCCGCCAGGACCAGGTCCCGGCTCAGGTCCGTGCCCTGGCCCGCGCCCTCGGCGAGCAGTTCCGGGGGCGTGGCGCTGACCAGCAGCCGGGTGGACGGCCCGTACCGGGTGTCCAGCTTCTGCCCGGCGGGCGCCTGGAACACCACGTCCAGCCGGAGCCGGCCCGGGGTGACATCCGTCGCCGCGCGCTGGGTGCGGTGCGCGACGGCCTCGACCCGTACCGCCTCCTCGGGCAGCCGGAGCCGGGTCAGCCGGTGGCGCGCGGACTCGACCACCACGATGTCGCCGTCCACGAGCACGGCGTCGGAGGGCTCGCGCAGATCGGTCGCGAGGGTGGAGACCTCGCCGGTCGCCGGGTCGAAGCGGCGCAGCGCGTGGTTGTAGGTGTCGCTGACGGCCACCGAGCCGTCGGGCAGCGCGGTCACGCCCAACGGGTGCTGGAACAGGGCCTGTTCGGCGGCCCCGTCGCGGTGGCCGAAGTCGAACAGGCCAGTGCCGACGGCCGTGCGGACGGCGAAGCCGTCGCCGTCGCGCTCGACCCAGCGGACGGCGGAGGTCTCGGAGTCGGCGATCCACAGCCGGTCGGCGGAGGCGGACAGCCCGGAGGGCTGCGCGAACCAGGCCTCGGCGGCGGGCCCGTCGACCAGCCCCTCGTTGGTGGTCCCGGCCACCGCCTCGACGGCCCCGGCCGCCGGATCGTACGTCCACAGCTGATGCACCCCGGCCATGGCGATCCACAGCCGGTCGGCGAACCAGGCGATGTCCCACGGCGAGGAGAGGCTGACCTCCAGCGCGGGCCCGGAGGTGGCGGACCCCTGCCACCACTGCAGCCCGGTGCCCGCGAGCGTGGTGGTGCCCCCCGTCTCCGGGTCGAACCTGCGCAGGGCGTGGTTGACGGTGTCGGCCACCGCGACGCCCCCGTCGGGCAGCAGCGCGAGCCCCTGCGGCTCGCTGAACCGCGCGTGCCCGGCGGGCCCGTCCGCGAACCCCCGCTCGCCGTCCCCGATCCGCCGCACGACGCTCTCGCCGTCGGCCGCCAGCTCCACCAGCTGGTGGCGGGTGGTGTCCGAGACCAGGAAGGTGCCGCCGGGCAGTCGCAGCGCCTTGCCCGGGAAGCGCAGCTCGGTCGCCTCCGGCTCGGGCGCGACGTACGGCCCGTCGCCGCGGCGCAGCGTCCCCTTGGCGGCGTGCGTCGCCTCAAGCTCCTCCACGAGCCGGGCGATGGCGTGCGCGTGGCCCTCGCCCGCGTGCTGGGCGACCACGTACCCCTCGGGGTCGATCACCACGAGCGTCGGCCAGGCCCGGACCGCGTACTGCTTCCAGGTGGCCAGCTCGGGGTCGTCCAGGACGGGGTGGTGGACCTCGTAGCGCTCGACGGCGTCGACGACGGCCTGGTGGTCGGCCTCGTGCACGAACTTCGGCGAGTGGACGCCGATGATCACGACGGTGTCGCGGTGCTTCTCCTCCAGCTCCCGCAGCTCGTCCAGAACGTGCAGGCAGTTCACACAGCAGAACGTCCAGAAGTCGAGGATCAATGTGCGACCTCGGAAGTCGGCGAGCTCCAGGTCCTTGCCGCCGGTGTTGATCCAACCGCCCTTGCCGATCAGCTCGGGGGCACGGACACGGG
>NZ_LIQY01000063.1 GCF_001418495.1 Streptomyces pathocidini
CTGTCGAACCGCGTCGCGGTGATGAGCGCCCGCCCCGGCACGGTCACCGAGATCGTCGACGTCGACCTCCCCGCGGAGCGCGACTACGCGGAGACACTGGGCCCCCAGCAGTTCCCGGATCCTCGATGTCGCGTCGCGGAACTCCTGGCGGCCCAGTGTCTCCGCGTAGTCGCGCTCCGCGGGGAGGTCGACGTCGACGATCTCGGTGACCGTGCCGGGGCGGGCGCTCATCACCGCGACGCGGTTCGACAGGTACACCGCCTCGGAGATCGAGTGGGTGACGAGCAGCACCGTCGTGCCCGTCTCCCGCCAGATGCGGTTCAGTTCCAGGTTCATCTGCTCGCGCGTCAGCGCGTCGAGCGCGCCGAAGGGCTCGTCCATGAGCAGCACCGGCGGTTTGTGCAGCAGCGCCCGGCACAGGGCGACGCGCTGCTGCATGCCGCCGGACAGCTCGTGCGGATAGGCGTCCTCGAAGCCGGTCAGTCCGGTCATCTCGATGAGTTCGTCCGCGCGCCGCCGTGCTTCCTCGCCCGGCATGCGCCGCATCTCGGCCTGGAGGAGGATGTTCCGCCGTACGCTCCGCCACTCCAGGAGGGCGGCACGCTGGAACACGTACCCGATGTCCGGCCGCGGCCCGCGTACTGCCTCGCCGTGCAGCCGTACCTCGCCCGAGGTGGGCGCCAGCAGCCCGGCGACGAGCTTGAGCAGGGTCGACTTGCCGCAGCCGGAGGGCCCGGCGATGGCGACGAACTCGCCCGCGGCCACGTCGAGCGACACGTCCCGCAAGGCGGTGACGTCCTTCTTCCTCGTCCGGAAGCCGACCTCGACCCCGTCGAGCCCGACCGCGGTCGCCGGCCGCCCCTCGGCGCCCGCCGCCGAGGCGCGCAGCGTCTTCTCCACCGTGCTCATCCCTTCGGCGCCGCGGCGGCGTCCCAGTAGGCCGAGGCGGGCTGGGCCTTGCGGACCATGCCGACCTGGGCGAAGAGGTCGATGGTCTGCTTCCAGTCGTCCTCGGTGTTGGCGCCCGGCGCCTTGCCCTCGGTGGCGGCGGTGTGCAGCAGGGTCACGGTCGTCTTGAACTGCTCCGACAGCACCTTCCCGGGCGGCAGTTGCTCGGAGGCGCCCTTCATCGACGCGACCGCGGGCCCGGGGTTCTTCTCCGCCGCCGCCCACGCCTCGCTCGTGGCCGCGGCCATCCGCTGGGCCAGGTCGGCGTCCTCGGTCAGCGTGCGCTGCCCGGCGATGAGCCCGTTGGAGAAGAAGTTGAGCCCGTGCTCGGAGAAGCGCAGGTACGAGACGGGCTTCCCGGCTTTGTTCTGCATCGTCGGGCCCTGGTCGCTCGCGTAGCCGAGGAGCGCGTCCGTCTGCCCCGAGATCACCGCGGCGATCTTGCCCGCGGGGTCGGTGTTCTGCATCTTCACATCTGACTCGCTCATCCCGTTCTTCTTCAGGAAGACCGGGAAGGTCTTGGACAGCGCGTCGCCCGCGGTGCCCGCGATCTTCTTGCCCTTGAGGTCAGCGGGGGTCTTGATGCCCTCGGAGCTGAAGAACTGGGCGGAGGCGGGGGTGGTCTGGAGGAAGACGCCGAGGCTCTTGACCTTGATCCCCTGGTCGACGCCGGCGAGCAGGGCCGGGGTGTCGGCCCAGCCGAAGTCGGTCTGCCCGGTGCCGGTGGCCTGGACGGTCTTCTGGGAGCCCTGGCCGGCCTTGATGTCGAGGTCGATGCCGTGCTTCTCGTAGATCTTCTGCTGCTTGCCGTAGTAGAAGGGCGCGTGCTCGCCGTAGGGGTACCAGTTGAGGGTCAGGGTCACCTTGTCGAGTTCCTTGCCCGACGAGCTGGTCGACTTCGAGTCGTCCTCCCCTCCGCAGGCCGTGGCGAGCAGGAGCAGGGGGACGAGGCCCAGGGAAAACTTGCGGAGTCGCATGGTCCGGCCCTTCCGGGAGAGGGGGGTTCGGGGTGGAGACGGGCGGCTCGGGTGCGCGTAGGGCTTCCGTACGAGGCCCGATACGGCGTGTGCGGTACGGCCGGTGCTGTCCGGCCTCGTGCGGTACGGCCTGTGGGGGATGGCCGGTGCAGTGCGACCGTGCGACTGGTGCCGTACGACCGGCCAGCCGACCATACGGCGCTTGCCGTTGCGGCCGGTTCAGTACGTGGTGGTGACCGGATCGCCCCGGCGGCTCGCGTGCCAGGGCAGCAGCAGCTTCTCGGCGACCTCCACGAGGACGAAGAGGACGACGCCGATCAGCGACATCACCAGCAGTCCGGCGAAGAGCATCGGGGTGTCGAGGTTGCCGTTGGCCTGGAGGATGACGTAGCCGAGGCCCTCGTTCGCGCCGACGAACTCGCCGACCACCGCGCCCGTGACGGCGAGGGTGACAGCCACCTTCAGCCCGGAGAACAGATGCGGGAAGGAGGCGGGGAAGCGGATCTTGACGAAGGTCTGCAGCGGGCTCGCGCCCATGGTCTGGGAGAGCTGGATCATCTCGGGGTCCACCGCCTTCAGGCCGGTCACCATCGAGATGACGACGGGGAAGAAGGCGATGAGCACGGCGATGAGGATCTTGGGCCCGATGCCGAAGCCCAGCCAGACCACGAACAGCGGGGCGATCGCGATCTTCGGGACCACCTGGGCGAAGAGCAGGACGGGGTAGAGCGTCTTCTCGACGGTCGACGAGTAGACCATCACCACCGCCGCCAGCACCCCGACGGCCACCGCGATGACGAAGCCGAGCAGCGTCTCGTACGTGGTCACCCAGCTGTGCTCCATGATGTAGCCGCTCTTCTCGGCCATCACGTCCAGGGTCGCGCCGGGCGAGGGCACGAGATACGGCTCGATCAGCTCCGCGGCGGAGATCGCCCACCACACGGCGAAGCAGCCGAGCAGCAGCGCGAAGGGCCGCCACGACCGCTCCACCGCCTCCCCGATCCGCTCGCCCGCGGAGCGCTGCCCCCGTTGGACAACTCCCGCCACGGGGGCCGGAGTTCCGGTGATGGCACTCTGGCTCACGTTGAACTCCTCCGGATCTGTACGGGCGTTGTGGTCTCCGTGCGGGGTTTCTCCGGCTCTCTCCGGGCATCACGCCTGGTGAAAGCGCTTTCCCGCACGGTCCGCAACGCTATGGACCCCGCGCGCGGAAGGTCAAGAGGGCTTCAAGGGGTTTCGGGACGTCCAACTTTCGGCAGACGAGTCCATGGTCCCGGCACCTCCCTTGTTGCAGGGTGGGCGGAGACCGACCACGGGCCGCCCATCGAGGAGAACCATGGACCACCCGCAGGACGACCGCCCGTACTCCAGCCTCCCGCACCCCGGCCTCCCGTACTACGAGGACGTCTCCCCCGGCCACGGATCTCTCCCGCCCCGCGCCTGGTACGCGTCCTCGGACGCCGCGCGGCTGAGCCTGAACGGCCTGTGGCGCTTCCGCCTGGCGGCGACGGCGACCGCCGAGGACGAGTCCTTCGCCCACCCCGACTTCGACGCCTCCGGCTGGGGCGAACTCCCCGTGCCCGCGCACTGGGTGCTGCACGGCCACGGCGCCCCGGCGTACACCAACACCCTGTACCCCTTCCCGGTGGACCCGCCGCACGTGCCCACCGAGAACCCCACCGGCGACCACCGCGTCACCTTCGACCTGCCGTCCGCCGACTGGGAGTCCGGCGAGGCGGTGCTGCGCTTCGAGGGCGTGGAGTCCTGCGCCCGCGTCTGGCTCAACGGCCGCGAGCTGGGCACGTTCAAGGGCAGCCGGCTGCCGCACGAGTTCGCGGTCGGCGAGCTGCTGCGGCCGACCGGCAACGTCCTGGCCATGCGCGTGCACCAGTGGTCCTCCGGCAGCTACCTGGAGGACCAGGACCAGTGGTGGATGCCCGGCATCTTCCGGGACGTCGCCCTCCTGCACCGCCCCGAGGGCGCGGTCGCCGACCACTTCGTGCACGCCTCGTACGACCATGCCGCCGGTACGGGAACCCTGCGCGTGGACTGCGAGCCCGGCGGGCGCGTGACCGTGCCCGAGCTCGGACTCGACCTGGCCACCGGGGAGTCGGCGACCGTCGCGGTCGAGCCATGGAGCGCGGAGGTGCCGCGGCTCTACGACGCGGTGCTGGCGACGGCGGGCGAGCGGGTGCCGCTGCGCATCGGCTTCCGCACGGTCGCGGTCGAGGACGGGGTGCTGAAGGTCAACGGCCGGAGGATCCTCTTCCGGGGCGTCAACCGGCACGAGTTCCACCCCGAGCACGGCCGCGCGGTGGACCTGGAGACGATGCGCCGCGACGTCGAGCTGATGAAGCGCCACAACATCAACGCGGTCCGCACCAGCCACTATCCGCCGCACCCGGCCTTCCTGGACCTGTGCGACGCGTACGGGCTGTGGGTCATCGACGAGTGCGACCTGGAGACCCACGGCTTCGCCCCGCTCGGCTGGCGCCGCAACCCGGTCGACGACGACCGCTGGACCCCGGCCCTGCTCGACCGCGCGGCCCGGATGGTCGAGCGCGACAAGAACCACCCGGCGGTCGTGCTGTGGTCGCTGGGCAACGAGTGCGGGACGGGGCGCGGGCTGAGCGCGATGGCGGGCTGGATCCGCGACCGCGACCCGTCGCGCCCGATCCACTACGAGGGCGACCGGTCCTGCGCGGACGTGGACGTCTACTCGCGGATGTACGCGGACCACGCGGAGGTCGAGCGCATCGGCCAACGCGCGGAATCCCCCCTGCCGGACGCGGAGTCGGACGCCGCGCGCCGCGCCATGCCCTTCATCCAGTGCGAGTACGCCCACGCGATGGGCAACGGCCCGGGCGGCCTGTCGGAGTACCAGCGGCTGTTCGAGACGTACGAGCGCCTTCAGGGCGGCTTCGTCTGGGAGTGGATCGACCACGGCCTGGCCCACCCGGAGCACGGCTACGCGTACGGCGGGGACTTCGGCGAGGAGCTGCACGACGGCCACTTCGTCTGCGACGGCCTGCTCTTCCCCGACCGCACCCCGTCCCCCGGCCTGGTCGAGTACAAGAAGGTGATCGAGCCGGTCCGCATCGAGGGCGACGGCCGCGCGGCCACGGTCCGCATCACCAACGGCTACAACTTCGCCGACCTGTCGGGGCTGGCGTTCGGCTGGACGTACGAGGTCGAGGGCGCGCCGGTGGGCGAAGGGGAGCTGGCGGTACCGCCGTTGGGCCCCGGGGAGGCGATGGAGCTGAAGCTCCCGGAGCCGGTGGGGGCCGATCGCCCGGGCGAGGCGGTGTGGACCGTGCGGGCGGTGCTGGCGCGCGACGAGCCGTGGGCGGAGGCGGGCCACGAGGTGGCGTGGACCCAACTGACGGCGGTTCCGCGCGCGGAACCGGTAGTGGGTCGCCGGGTGGCTCTGGCCGATTCCGGGGCCGAATTCGACCTCAGGACGGGCGAACTGGTCAGTGTGGGCGGCCTGGAAATGGTGAGTCCACCCCGCCTGGACGTGTGGCGCGCGCCGACGGACAACGACGAGGGCGCGGAGTGGCAGCCGGACACGCGCTGGGGAACGGTCTGGCGCAAGCTGGGCCTGCACCGCGTACAGCACCGCCTGGTGTCGGTGGAGCGGGGCGCGGAAGAGCTGGTCATCGTCTCGCGGGTGGCCCCCGCGGCGACGGACCTCGCCCTGCTGTCCACCTTCCGCTGGACGTCGGACGGAGACGGCGTACGCCTGGTGGTGTCGGTGGAGCCGGAGGGCGACTGGCCGTGCCCGCTGCCGCGGCTGGGCGTACGGCTAGGCGTACCGGCCGAGTTGGGCCTGGCGCGGTGGTACGGCGGCGGCCCGGGCGAGGCGTACCCGGACACGCGCGCGGCCTCCCGCCTGGGCCGCTGGACGTCTACGGTGGACGCCCTCCAGACCCCGTACGTCTATCCGCAGGAGAACGGCGCGCGAGCGGACGTCCGCTGGGCGGAACTCCGCGACGAGGCGGGCCGGGGCCTGCGGGTGGAGGGCGCCCCGGAGTTCTGGTTCACCGCCCGCCGCTGGACGACGGAGGACCTGGCCGCGGCCCACCACCGCCCGGACCTCCGCCCGGCCGACACGATCTGGCTGAACCTGGACCATGCGGTACAGGGCATCGGCAGCCAGTCCTGCGGCCCGGGAGTCCTGCCCCAACACGAACTGAAGGCGGCCCCGACGGAGTTCTCGTTCACTCTCCGGGCGGTGGGCTCGGCCTAGCCGCACGGGCGTCGCGGCCGCGCGGGGGCGGGACATCTACCGCCCGTGCGCGGCCGCGAGGAGTTGGGGCTTGCTCGGGTCCAGAGCGGATCAAAATGCGAATCTCATATTTTGAGCTTCCTGCCTGAATTCCACGAACGCGCCCAAGAGAGCGACGGGAAGGTTAGTGCGGTCATGCTGCTCCTTCCCTACCGGTTGAAGTGATCGATAGCGGACAGAATCAGCTCCCTGGCGACCCGCCCGTAGACCGCGGCCTGCCTGTGAAGCTCGAACGCCTTCATGTAGGTCTCGATTTCCCCCGGTTGCGTCACGGACATCTCCGCAGAATAGGTCTCCACCATGACGAGCTTGTCGTCAAACATTGAGAAGCCGTGCCCGATCCAAATGTCGAGTGGCGCGGAGCGTGGGACGATACCCAGGCTGAGACGCGGAAGCGCCAACACCGCCAGCATCCGGTCAAGTTGCGCTCTCAGGACCTCTGACCCGCCGTGATTCGAATAGAGGGCCTGTTCTCCAAGGAGAACATTGAAGATTCGGTCCCCCTTGTAGAGGTATCGCTGCCGTTCAAGGCGCTTGGCCACGGCCGCTTCCGTGTCACTCGGAGTCCCGTACAAGTTGGCTGCCTCGTCGAAGATGGCCGCAGCGTACTCGGCAGTCTGAATGGTTCCCCAGATGACATTCGGCTCCCAGATCCTGAAGACCTTGGTCTTTCGGTAGAGCGGAAGAGACTTCTTCTGGCGGATTTCAGCCCCAGCCTGGAGCTGCCGACGCCACTCCAACCACAGTTCGTCGATATGGCGGACTGTCGCGACAAGGTCGCCGAAGTCGGCCTCGCGCCCGTCGTCCGGCACCAGACCCGTATGTCGTCCTCGCTCGCGTTCTGCTTGCCGTTCTCGATACGAGAGACCTTGGACTCCTGCCAACCAGTCGCAGCAGCGAAGGCCCGGCCACTGCTGAACCCCGCATCCTTGCGGAATCCACGGAGCCGGGCGCCCAACGCCTCTCGTGTCTCTCGGGCTTGGTTGCTCACTGAACGATCAGGGTCTGTACTCGGAGTGCTGGATGGCATCGGCCCAGAGCAGATCCCGTACGCGGACGCATTCGCCGACTGTCTTGGGGTCGTCGATCAGTTCGGATCCGAGAACCCTCCCTGCGTCATCGAAGTGTCCTACAGCCAAGAGCATGTCGTCGAAGAGCCACCAGTCGTTTCCGTCTACCGGGAAGGCCAGGCCGTCGGGCAACCAGTGCCGCGGCAACCATCGAATGGATTCGCCTGCCTCTTCGTTGACGTGGGCGGTGGCGTATTCCCACTTAATGTAGGGGCTGTGCGGCTCGGTCACGACCCGCACTCGACGCACGGTCTTCCCCGCTTCGGTGGCGCGCTTCATGAGCTGTATCCACGGCCCCATGAACGAGTTGTCGACTATCCCTCGGAGCCAGCTCTCGTAGGGGCCATCCTCGGCGGGGACCGAGTAATCATCCCTCAGCTCCAAGTGGAAGGCGTCGTGCGCGAAGCTCTCAAAGAGCTTGTTGCGCTCGACGCCGGAGATCAGCTCCACGCGGTTCCTCCAGTAGGGCAGTGATCGCGGCCTTGGGGACCTCGACCACGGTCTCGTAGTCCGGGATCTCCATCTGTGCCAGGGCCTCAGGGTCGGTGACCGCCCGACCCTGAACAACGTACGTGCCTCCCGGCGTGAGGATCATGAGGGGGTCCTCAAGACGCCTGAACTCGCCGGAGGGGAGGCCGTCCTTCTCCAGGTGCTCGAACAGCTCGGTGGGCACCTCCACAGCTGCCTCGCCCTCGGGGATGTTGAGCTGCAGCAGCAGGTCGTTCGCGAAGATCTTCCACCCTTGGATGAGGTACGTGTCACGGTCCGTGACGTAGAGGGTGGGGCAGTCGCCCACTTGGGAGTTCTTCCCAAGGAACCGTAGCTTCATGGTCGTTCTCCTGTCCGCTTCCTTGCGCAAGTTTGCGCTTCATCTCGAGCGTGGTTCCGGCGTTCCCACCCGTCAACCGACTTGCCGCAAACTCGCGCAATTTCCTTGGGAGTTGGCGACGGCGCGCTCTACGTTCCTCTCCGTACCCACACGACGCACCAGAACGTGAACGCGTCGTCCAGCGACCCTGCCGCCTTGGGCGGTGTTCGGAGGGGCCATGGTGACCGTGGCGGAGAAGAACCAAGAGCTGAGGATGAGCTTGAACGTGCTCCCCGAACTCATCGGTACCGTCCGCCGCGCGGTGGCTGAGCAGTTGGGGTTGTGGGGCTACGAGTCCGTCACGGACGACGCAGCCCTCGTCATCACCGAGCTGCTGGCCAACGTCCATGAGCACGCGCAGGGGCGTTGCGTCCTACGCCTCCATCCCGCCGACGGCGAGTTGTTCATCACGGTCAGCGACACCGTGGCGAACGCACCCAGGGTCACCCCGCGGTCAGCGACATCGGTGATGGGGCGCGGCATGCACTTGGTGGACAGCTTGACCGATCACTGGGAAGCGGTGATCACCAGCACGGGCAAGGACGTGAAGTGCCGCATGTCCCTGCCTAGGAGGCGGGCCGGGCGGTGACGCCTGCCCACATGCTTCCGCCTTCGGCGGCTGGCGCTCTTCGCCCGTCGACATCCCCATGAGACTCCCGCTCCGGCCGCCATTCCCTGCCAGGACACGGCCGGAGCGGGCGGGCCCGGCAAGGGGCCCACGGCAAGTGCACGACGACGCGCGGAAGGACCGCGCACCGATACACGCACCCGAGGAGATCACCATGCGATACCACCTCGACCCGGTCAAGTACGGCGGAGACGAGGACGACGGCAACGGCGGCAACCCGTCCGGCGGCTGCGGCGACGGAGACGGCTGCGGCCGGAAGTAGTCACAAGATTTCAGGCGGCCCCGACTCCCCAGACGGGGTCGCCTCCCTTTGAAGAGGAGAGCGATGGGACGGCCCCACCACCATGCGTACACCTGGCTCGGCCACGGCAGCGTCCTGGTCAGACCGGGCGACGCCCACCGGCGCCCGAGCCACCCGGAGTTCCGCAGCGCGGCGGTCATACCGCTGGAGTGCGCCGACTGGCTCCTCAAACCGGCCAGCCGAATCGAAGGCACCTTCCATCATCCAGAGGAAGGCGCAGCCTGGTTCACCAAGCAACTGGCGGCGCACGCCGATCTATTCGTCGGAACCTATCCATCCATCCCGACGCGCGAAGAGCACGTGCGCACCTTGGCAGCCGGAGAGGACATTGTCGGCGGGTGGTGGGTCAGCAACGACCGTTTCCTGTCTCTCAACCTGATCGTGTGCAGCCCACACCGCGTACGGCCGGAGCGCCCCTGCCCATTGACGTAGCCAGTCCGGGCTCAGTCTTCCGTTCCGTTCCCCCGTTACTGCTCCGCAGCCAGATCCCCCCGCGCCGTCGCCACCGAAGGCCGAGTCGGCCAGCCGCTCGCCGGTGGCAGGGCGATCGCTCGCCACCACGGATCCACCGTCTGGTCCTCTGACGGCTCGAAGGGGGCACCCGGGCGGGGGACCGTCAGTTTCGCGGCGGACTCGCGGGCTGCGGATACCGATCGTTCCGCGGGCTCCGCCCACGGATGGGGTGCGAGGTTGAAGGTGCCCCAGTGGATGGGGAGGAGAGTGCCCGAAGGGGTGCCTCCGGAGAGGTCCGTGTGGGCGCGGAGGCCCTCCTCCGGGGTCATGTGGATCTCCGGCCAGAACTCGCTGTACGCGCCGATCTGGATCATCGTCGCGTCGAACGGCCCGTACTGCGCGCCGATTTCGGCGAAGCCGGGGAAGTAGCCGGTGTCACCGCTGTGGAAGACGCGGTGGTCGGTACCCGCCACGACCCAGGACGCCCACAGTGTGCGCATGCCGTTGCGGAGGCCGCGCCCGCAGAAGTGGCGGGCGGGGGTGGCGGTCAGGGTCAGGGAACCGACCTGGGTCGACTCGTGCCAGTCGAGTTCGGTGATCCGCTTGGCGTCGACCCCCCAGTGCTCGAGGTCGGCGCCGACGCCCAGCGGTACGGCGAACACCGTCCCCGTGCGGGCGAGCGCGCGGATCGACCCCATGTCCAAGTGGTCGTAGTGGTCATGGGAGATGACGACCACGTCGACCGGCGCCAGCTCGGCCAGCGGCATCGGCACGGGATGCAGCCGCCGCGGCCCGGCGAAGGTAAACGGCGAGCAGCGCTCGCCCCAGACCGGGTCGAACAGCACCCGGTGCCCGTCGATCTCCGCGAGCACGCTGGAGTGCCCCATCCACGTCAGCCGCAGCCCGGATGCGGGCGGCGCGCCCCAGTCCGCCGCGGTGGGCCGGTGGACCGGCACGGGCCGTACGGGCGCCCGGCCGGCCCGGTCGGCGCGGTTCAGCTGCGTACGCAGCATGGGCCAGGCGGAGCCGGGCAGCATCGTGCGCGTGGGTACGGGGTTCCGGAACTGCCCGTCGGCGTAGTTCGGCGACCGCCGGATGCGCTCCAGCCGCTCCCCGGCCGGATCCGCGCCGAACGAAGCGGGCCTCAGCCGGTCGAATCGCGAACCTCTGGGGCTGTTTCCGGACACGGCACCTCCATGACGAGACGGCGTGGAGCCCGCCGCCCCGGCAGAGGAGGGACGCGCTCCGGTCGATCCATTATGAGCAGCCCTCATGATCCGCACCGGAACATTCCGGCCCCAGTCTCGTGGAACCCGGTCCTCAAAGAACCCCGGCCGAGCGCCGGAACCCGAGTCGGCAAACCCGCCAACCGCGTGGTGCCGTGCGCCCGGACTCGGGCAGAGTGGTGCCCGTGGCGGACAACAGCGCACTGTACGGACTGCTCGGCGCTCTCGGCGGAGCCGCCATCACGAGCCTGGCCGCTTTCTACGGCCCACTGCGCCTGCACCGGCGGCAGGCCCGGCAGCGTCAGGACGAGGAGCGGGCGCTGCGCAAGGAAGCGGAGCTCGACCGGCTGTTGAGGATGCGCAGCACGGGCAGGGGGTGGCTGGACGCGCTGGAACGGACCGTCCAGGACCTGGAGGCGGGCCGCGCCCCGGACGTGGACCGCTTCGACGAGGACATCCGGGAACTCAGCCGGGAGGGCACCGAGGCGGCCTACTCCCTTGCTCACAGCGGCATTTGGCTCGCCTCCACACCCCCGCCCCCATGGCGGGCGACGGCCGAGGCCGACCCGCCCGAAGCCTCCCCGCCCTCCGGCGCCCTCGCCGCAGAGGCCCGCTCCCACCTGCTGGACTGCCTGCGCAGGGCCAGCCGGGAGGTCCGCACCGACGTCCTGCGCCACTCGCTCGAGCGCGGGCCGGGGAGTTCTGTACGGCCCGAGGTGCTCGCCGCGCTCGACCGGGTACGAGAGGCACGTGAGCACCTGAACGCGACGCTCCTGGACCGCATCGAAGAGGTCAACGGAGGGCCGGCGCAACAGCTCTGAACAAAGCGGGTGTCATCTCCGAGTTCCGGCACCGGCCCCTTCCCACGGCCACCGACCTCAAGAACGACGGACACCGCCAATTCCGCAAAGATCGCCGACGCGTTTCCTCCGCGTCGGCGATCTTACGCCAGCTCTCTCGGCAGCAACACGTTGGTCAGCGCTGCTGCAAGAACTGAGCACATCTACACCGTGCCCTGAATGCGAGTCAGTTCTGGCAGCTCACCTTGACAGCGACATTTCGGCAGGTGTTTACCCCTGCGCCACCATACGCCTCATCGGGGGTGCCGGGACGGTTGCCGATCCCGCCGTCGAGAACGTCCGCACCGCCATCTCCGAAGATCTTGTCAGTGCCGCCAAGTTCACTTGGGTTGTTCTCCTTGCAGAGCAGGTTTTCGGGCACCCTGACGTCGCCGCACATGTCATCCTCGCCTGGCCCACCATGGATGATGTCGTCGCCACCGCCGCCATTGACGCGGTCATAGCCAGGGCCTCCATGGACCACATCACTGTCGCGGTCGGCGCTGATGATGTCCGCTCCGTCCTCACCGCTCAGGTTGTCCGAGCCGTCACCACCAGTTATGACGTCATTGCCGCCCGTCCCGTGGATCACGTCATTGCCCTTCCCACCGTGCAGACCCGAATCATTGCCCTGTCCTCCAACGATCCGGTCGTCGCCGGCATCCCCGTAGATCGTGTTGTGAGGGATGCCGTAAAGGGCCGCATCACAAGCCACTCCCGGCCTCGCGTCCCCGCACAGGTAGTCGTCCCCACTGCCGCCACGGATGCTGTCGCCGCCCGCTCCACCAAGGACGGTGTCGGCGTCTGCTCCACCTTGGATGGTGTCGCCCCCCGGACCGCCATAGAGGGAATCCTTCCCGGGACCACCGTCGATGACGTCTTCAGACGTCAGCAGCAGCTCGACAGAGCAGTCGGTGATGGTGGTACCCACCACGACACCAACGCCACCACACGCCTTGTCGTCCCCGTCACCGCCAACGATGTTGTCGCGGCCCTCGCCGCCATTGATGGTGTCGTCACCGTCGCCGCCATCCAGTTTGTCGTCGCCAAGGACGCCGGAAAGCTCGTCGTTGCCCAACCCGCCCAGGACATGGTCATCGCCCGCTCCGCCGGAGACCGTGTCGTTGTCACGATCGCCGTACAGGACGTCGTTCCCAAGGTCTCCCGAGACATTGTCGTTCCCGGTGCCGCTGTAGACCTTGTCATCTCCTGGGCCACCGAAGACGGTGTCGTTTCCATCACCGGTACAGATGAGGTCGTCACCGCCTAGACCTCGAACCGTGTCATTCCCCTTCAGGGAGCCGAAGACATCCCGACCTGGCGTTCCCACCAGGACGTCGTTTCCATACGTGCCCGGGATCGTGATGTACTCGCCCTGGCACAACTCGGCCCTAGCGTTTGCGCTACCGGCGGAGAGCATGGCGACGACCAAAGCCACCACCAAGCCCAATATCCACTTCACTTTTCCATGGTTTCCCACTGGAACCCCCTTCTCTTGCGCCCAAGAAGGCGCTTTCCCCTGTGGTCAAAACGAGTGAAGCACGAACTCCTCACACCGCATGCCACTCACACGAGTGAATGGGGAATCGGAAATTCCATCGACTCCAGGCGGCCGGTTTCCCTGTGTTCCGACGTTCAACACCCTTCCTCAGCACGGCAGTCGGTGCCCCTCCGCGTCCACCCGCGTGAACGGTTCGCGGACCGTTCGGTCCGTCAACGCGCCGTACGTGCTCGGGCGGCGGAACGCGTCGCCCCAGGTCTCCCGGCGGCGGTACGCCCGCAGCGCGTCGAGGTCGAAGACCGCCGGGTAGATCCCCGGCGCCTCGCCCGCCTCCACCACCAACATGTCCCGGGAGGTCCCGCCCTCGTCGAAGGCCATGCCGTCGAAGGCGACGGAGCGCCCCCAGCCGGGGCCCGCGTAGTTGGCAACGGCGATGGCCGTCATGTTCTCGTACGCGCGGCTACGGAGTTGGGCGAGCCGGTTCTGCTCCAGCTCGCACGCGTTCGGGGTGAGGATCAGCTCCGCCCCGCGCTCGTTCGCCTGCGCCGCCTTGCCCAGGAGCAGCGCCGCCAGCACCGGTTCGGCGACCGCGCCGACGACCCGGTCGGTCAGCACCTGCGCCAACTCCAGCTCGGCCGTGGCGAATTCCACCGCCTCCTCCGACCGTCCCAGCTCGATCAGCGACACCACCGTATGGAGCCGGTTCGCCGCCTCGTGCGCCTGCGAGCGCAGCGCCTCGGTGACCCCGCGTACGGAGTCCAACTCGCCCGAGAGCGCCTGCAGTTCGGTGTGGTCGCGCAGGGTCACGAGCGTGCCGCGCCGCTCCCCGCCCGAGACGGGCGAGGTGTTGACGACCACGATCCGGTCGGCGGTCAGATGCACCTCGTCCACCCGCGGCCCGGCGGCCAGCAGCGCGCCGGTCAGCGGCGCGGGCAGCCCGAGGCCGGCCACCTCGCGCCCCACCGCGTCCGCGCCGAGGCCCAGCAACTCACGCCCGCCGTCGTTGATCAGCGCGATCCGCCGCTGCCCGTCCAGCATCAACAGCCCTTCGCGTACGGCGTGCAGCGCGGCCTGGTGGTAGTCGTGCATGCGGCCCAGCTCGGCCGCGTTCATGCCGTGCGTGTGGCGCCGCAGCCGGGCGTTGACCACGTACGTCCCGATCCCGCCGAGCACCAGCGCCCCGGCCGCGACGCCGAGCGGCGCGACCAGTCGGCTCCGCACCTGGGCGCTGATCCGCTCGACCGTGATACCTGCGCTGACCAGCCCGACGATGGGCCCCCGCCCGTCCGCCTCGGCCCGAATCGGGGTGACCACGCGGACGGACGGGCCGAGCGTGCCGGTATAGGTCTCGGTGAACGTACGGCCCTTGAGCGCGTCGGCCCGGTGGCCGAGGAACTCCTCGCCGATGCGGCCGGGGTGGGGGTGGGTCCAGCGGATGCCGGACGGGCTCATGATGGTGACGAAGGCGACGCCGGTGTCGCGGCGGACCTGCTCCGCGTACGGCTGGAGGGCGGCGGAGGGCGTACGGGGCCCGGCCGCACCCTCGCCGCCGCGCCCGGCCCCCGCCGCCTTGCCATCCCGTACGCCCTGTGCCCTACCGCCATTTCGTACGTCCTGTGCCCCATAGCCATCGCGTACGTCCTGCGCTCCTTCGCCGCCCCGTATGTCCTGCGCCGCCTCGCGTATCGCGTCCCGTACGGAGGGCGAGTCCGCGATCGCCCGCGCCGCCGCCGTGACTTGATGGCCCGCCGCGTCCTCGGCCTGCTGCCGCGCCGTGACGTACGCGAAGACCGCGCACCCCGCCACCACCGCCGCGACCAGCACGGCCTGCATCGCGAACAGCTGGCCGGCGAGGCTGCGGGGGCGTGGGAGGCTCCGCGGGAGTCTCGAGGGGAGTTTCCGCGGCAGGTACCGGGGGAGGCGCATGGCGCCAGTGTGCACGGCGGTTCCGGTCGTGAAGGCCTCGGCCGTGAACGACGTGAAGGCCTCGGCCGTGAACGAAATGAACGCAAGGGTGACGGCTGTCACATGGTGCTGGATATTCACCGTGAACCAACAGACCTCCCCAGGACGCGAGCGACGTGCGCCACGTGAGCCGCTCGTACTCCGATCCGCGCGACGTGAGCCGCGCAAGCCGCTCGTACCGGAGTGAGGGGCGACGCCGGGCCGACGTACGAGCCGACGCACAGGCCGGCGCAGGCCTGCACACCGAACGACGCCAGGGACAACTGACGCCAGGGACAAGGAGACGACCGTGGCCGCGCAGAATCCACCGCACCAGCTCCCGGGAGAGACCGGTCGAGCGACCAGGCGGGACCGGACCCACTACCTCTACATCGCCGTGATCGCGGCGGTGGTGCTCGGCATCGCGGTTGGCTTCGCGGCGCCCGGGGTGGCCGTCGAACTCAAGCCGCTCGGTACCGGGTTCGTGAACCTGATCAAGATGATGATCTCGCCCATCATCTTCTGCACGATCGTGTTGGGCGTCGGCTCCGTACGGAAGGCTGCGAAAGTCGGCACGGTGGGCGGGCTCGCGCTCGGCTACTTCATGGTCATGTCCACGGTCGCGCTGGCGATCGGCCTGGTGGTCGGCAACCTGCTGGAGCCGGGCGCCGGACTCCATCTGACCGACGCCGCCCGCAGCGCGGGCGAGGCGCAGGCCGAGGGCGCGGGCGAGTCCACGGCGGACTTCCTGCTCGGCATCATCCCGACGACGCTCGTCTCCGCCTTCACGGGCGGCGAGGTGCTCCAGACCCTGCTGGTCGCGCTGCTCGTGGGCTTCGGCAGCCAGGCGATGGGACCGAGTGGCGAACCGATCCTGCGCGGCATCGGCCACATCCAGCGCCTGGTCTTCCGCGTCCTCGCCATGATCATGTGGGCGGCGCCGGTGGGCGCGTTCGGCGCGATGGCGGCGGTGGTCGGCGAGACGGGCCTGGACGCGCTGAAGTCGCTGGCCGTCATCATGGTCGGCTTCTACGTGACGTGCCTGCTGTTCGTGGTCGTGGTGCTGGGGACGCTGCTGCGGCTGGTCGCGGGCATCAACCTCTTCTCCCTGCTCAAGTACCTGGCCCGGGAGTTCCTGCTGATCCTCTCCACCTCCTCCTCGGAGTCGGCGCTGCCGCGGCTGATCGCGAAGATGGAGCACCTGGGCGTGAGCAAGCCGGTCGTCGGCATCACCGTGCCGACCGGCTACTCCTTCAACCTCGACGGCACGGCCATCTACCTGACCATGGCCTCCCTCTTCGTGGCCGAGGCGATGGGCGACCCGCTGGCGCTGGGGCAGCAGATCTCCCTCCTCGTCTTCATGATCATCGCCTCGAAGGGCGCGGCGGGCGTCACGGGCGCGGGCCTGGCCACCCTCGCCGGCGGTCTCCAGTCCCACCGCCCCGAACTGGTCGACGGCGTCGGCCTCATCGTCGGCATCGACCGCTTCATGAGCGAGGCCCGCGCGCTGACCAACTTCGCGGGCAACGCGGTGGCGACGGTCCTGGTCGGCACCTGGACCAAGGAAATCGACCGCACCCGCGCGGCCGAAGTCCTCGCAGGCCGCCTCCCGTTCGACGAGCGAACGCTGGTAGACGACGGTCACGGCGGTTCCGCGGCCCCGGAATCCCCGAATGAGGACAGGCCGAAGGAGGCGGCGGGGGTGTGACCGTGGGGCGGCGATAGCTGTAGTGGTAGGGCGCGTAGCCTAAGGGCGGGTGTACGGCTCTCACCCTGTACTGGCTGGGCGTACGGCTTGCCCGCCGCCAGGCGCCCCAGGACGGTTCGGTGGGCTCGACCGAACAGCTGTTTCCCAGCCTGGGCTGGCCTTCACCCCAGCTCTCAGTGAAGGCATGATCTTGGGCATGAGGATTCTGGTCTTGGGCGGCACGTGGTTCCTGGGCAAGAGCGTCGTGGAAGAGGCGCTACGCCGCCGCTGGGATGTGACGGCATTCAATCGTGGTCGGTCTGGACGGGATGTGCCGGGGGTGGAGGCGGTTCGTGGGGATCGTACGCAGGCTGCCGACCTCAACCGTCTCGCCGCTCAGGGGCCTTGGGACGCCGTGATCGACACGTCGAGTTCCGAGCTTCCGCCGCGTGACGTGCGGTAGTCCTCGGTCGCGGTGAAGGCGAGGTCGATCGTGCCCGACTCCGGGTCGGCGCCGAGGAATTCGAAGCCCAGCGTCCTCGCCGCGCGCGGCATCGGCGCCCATGCCCTCGACACCGTCCCAGAACGGGCCCGATCGATCACTCATCGCCGGACCCACCCGGGCCGGTTCCGCCCTTGCCTGCCCGGGCCGGGCCGAGTTCGCCGCTGCCCAGCGGGCAGCCGACTCCATCCCGCCAGGCGGGACAGATGCCCCCATGCCGCCCAGAGTAAAGCCGCCCCGCCGTCCGAACCCCCCTCACACCGGCCTGAACCAAACCGTAGCCAGCGGCGGCAGCGCCACCGTGATGCTGTGGCGGCGGCCGTGCCAGGCGACGGCCTCGGGCTTGACGACGTCCGCGTTGCGTACGCCGCTGCCGCCGTAGCAGGCCGCGTCGGTGTTCAGGATCTCCTGCCAGCTCGCGTCGGCGTCCGGGACGCCGAGGCGGTAGTCGTGGCGGACCACCGGCGAGAAGTTGCTGACGCACAGCACCGGGTTGCCGAAGGCGTCATGGCGCGTGAAGGTGAAGACGTTGTCGTCCGCCGCGCCGCCCTCGACCCAGGTGAAGCCCGTCGGGTCGGTGTCGCGCTCCCAGAGGGGCGCGTTGGCCGTGTACACGTGGTTCAGGTCGCGGACCAGGTCTCGTACGCCCCGGTGGTCGCCCGCCGAGTGATACGTGTCGTCCAGCAGCCACCACTCCGGGCCGTGCGCCTCCGACCATTCCGCGCCCTGGGCGAACTCCTGGCCCATGAAGAGGAGTTGCTTGCCGGGATGGGCCCACATGAAGCCCAGGTACGCGCGGTGGTTGGCGCGCCGCTGCCACCAGTCGCCCGGCATCTTCGACACCAGCGCCTGCTTGCCGTGCACGACCTCGTCGTGCGAGATGGGCAGGACGTAATTCTCGCTGTACGCGTACACCATCGAGAACGTCATCTCGTTGTGGTGGTACTTCCGGTGCACCGGCTCCTTCGACACATAGCCGAGCGAGTCGTGCATCCAGCCCATGTTCCACTTCAGCCCGAAGCCCAGCCCGCCGAAGCCGCCCGGGCCCGGGTGGTGCGTGGCGCGCGTGACGCCGTCCCAGGCCGTGGACTCCTCGGCGATCGTCACCACGCCGGGGCAGCGGCGGTAGACGGTCGCGTTCATCTCCTGGAGGAAGCGGACCGCGTCCAGGTTCTCCCGCCCGCCGAACTCGTTCGGTGTCCACTCGCCCCCCTCGCGTGAGTAGTCCAGATAGAGCATCGAGGCGACCGCGTCGACCCGCAGCCCGTCGACGTGGAACTCCTCACACCAGTAAACGGCGTTCGCCACAAGGAAGTTCCTGACCTCGTTGCGGCCGTAGTCGAACTCCAGCGTGCCCCAGTCCGGGTGCTCGGCCCGCGTCGGGTCCGCCGGCTCGTACAGCGTCGTGCCATCGAACCGGGCCAGCGCCCAGTCGTCCTTCGGGAAGTGCGCCGGTACCCAGTCGACGATCACCCCGATCCCGGCCCGGTGCAGCGCGTCCACCAGGTACTTGAAGTCGTCCGGCGTGCCCAGGCGCGCGGTCGGCGCGTAGTAGGAGGTCACCTGGTAGCCCCAGGACGGGCTGTACGGATGCTCGGCGACCGGCATCAGCTCGACATGGGTGAAGCCCAGGCCCTTGACATAGGCGGGGAGTTGATCGGCGAGTTGCCGGTACGAGAGGCCGGGCCGCCAGGACGGCAGGTGCACCTCGTAGACCGAGAACGGCGACTGGTGCACCCGGCGGTCGCCCCGGTGCGCCATCCACTCCGCGTCCTCCCACGTGTGGTGCGAGGCGGTGACGATCGAGGCCGTCTCCGGCGGGCACTGCGTGCGGCGCGCCATCGGGTCCGCGCGCAGCGTGTGCGAGCCGTCCGGGCGCGCGATGTCGAACTTGTACAGCGCCCCCTCGCCGATCCCCGGCGCGAACAGCTCCCACACCCCGGACGAGCCCAGCGAGCGCATCGGGAACCCGCTCGCGTCCCAGAAGTTGAAGTCCCCGGCCAGCCGCACCCCTCGGGCGTTCGGCGCCCAGACCGTGAACCGCGTGCCCGCCACGCCCTCGTACGTCATGGGGTGCGCGCCCAGCGCCCCCCACAGCTCCTCGTGCCGCCCCTCGGAGATCAGGTGCAGATCGAGCTCGCCGAGAGCGGGCAGGAAGCGGTACGGGTCGTGGAACTCCCGCTCCTCGCTCTCGTCGTACGCCACGGCCAGGCGGTAGTCCGGGATCTTGCTCAGGGGGAGCACGCCCGCGAACAGGCCGTCCCCCTCCGACCCGAGCTCGGCCCGCAGCCCGCCCGCGACGACGGCGACCGACCGCGCGAACGGCCGCAGCGCGCGGAAGACGACCCCGTCGGGCGTGGGGTGCGCGCCGAGCAGCCCGTGCGGGTCGTGATGCGTGCCGGAGAGCAGCCGCTGCCGCTCCCCGGGGTCGAGCGGGGGCACGGGCCGCACGCCGGGGCGAGCGATCGGGCGCGGGCCGGTGGTGCCACCGGCGCCCGTACCGGCGCCCGCACCGGAGTCGGCCGTCGCCGCGCCACGGCCGGTACTGGCCCCCGCGTCCGCGCCGGCCCTGGGCAGCGCGCCGGACGCCGCTCCGGCTGTCCGGGATCGGCCCGTCGGTGCGGGCGCCTGTCCCGCCGGGGCCGACGGCGTGCGAGCGGGCATCCCGCTGTCCCGGCCGGAACTCCCGGCGCGGTCAGGCGCGTTGGGCGCTGTCGCGCCCGTTCCCCCGTCGGCGCCGGTAGCTGGGGTCGAGGCAGCCCTCGCTTGCATACCCGGGGCCGACACGGCATCTTCGCCGGCCCCCGCCGAGGGCCGGGCGGCTTCGCCCGCCGCGGCCGCGAAGCTCGGCTCGGGCGTGCCGTCGTACGACGGGGCAGCGCTGCCCGTGCGGGTGTCCGCCGACTCGCCGCCGACCGTCCCGCCGCTCCGGCGGCGGGTGCCGGTGCCGCTCCCTCCCGCCGCCGGGGCCGGAGCACCGGTCTTCCGCCCGACGGCGGAGTCCGCAGCCGGGGCCGCATCCCGTTTCGCCGCCGTCTTGCGGCGGGGAGCCGGATCGGCCTTCGTCCGAGGACTCTCGGGGGCGTTCGGCTCAGCGGGTGAGGGGCGGGCTTCGTCGGGCGGTCGGGGGC
>NZ_LIQY01000630.1 GCF_001418495.1 Streptomyces pathocidini
GAGACAGGAGCGCGGCCGTCCCTGGGGGGACTGGGCCGGGGCGGCCGCGCTCTGGTGGGGGTGAAGCCCGTGCGGCGGGTGCGGGTTTCCACGCCCGCAACCCGGCAGGAATCGGTGGCTCGCGCGAGCATGGATGGCATGTTGCTGGGTGAGGTGGTGCGGACCTCCGGGGAGGTCGCGGGGACCGCCGCGCGGTCGGAGAAGGTGGCGTTGTTGGCCGGGTTGTTTCGGAGGGTGGAACCCTCCGAGGCGGCGGTCGTGATCACGTATCTCGCCGGGCGGTTGCCGCAGCGGAAGATCGGGGTGGGGTGGGCCGCCCTGCGGGAGCCCGTACCGGCCGCCGCCGAGGCCCGGCTGAGCGTCCTCGATGTGGATCGGGCCTTCGAGGCCATCGCCGCCGTCAAGGGGAAGGGGGCCCTGGGCGAGCGCAAGCGGCTGGTGCGGGAGCTGCTCGGTGGAGCCACCGCCGACGAGCAGGGGTTCCTCTACCGCCTCATCGGTGGCGAGCTCCGGCAGGGCGCGCTGGACGCGTTCGCTGTGGACGGGCTGGCGGCGGCCGCCGGGGCGGAGCCCGCCGACGTACGCCGGGCTGTCATGCTCGGCGGCTCGCTGGGCGCCGTCGCCGAGGCGCTGCTCGGCCGCGGCCCGGCCGCGCTCGCCGACTTCCGGCTCGAAGTCGGCCGCCCGGTCCTGCCGATGCTCGCGCACACCGCCAAGGATCTGGACGAGGCGCTGGACAAGCTCGGCCCGTGCGCGGTCGAGGAGAAGCTCGACGGGATCCGGGCTCAGGTGCACAAGGACGGCGGCAGCGTCCGGGTGTTCACGCGCACGCTCGACGACATCACCGAGCGGCTGCCCGAAGTCATCGCGGCCACCGGGGAGTTGGCTGCGTCGCGCGCGGTACTCGACGGCGAGGTCATCGCGCTCGGCGCGGACGGGCGGCCGCGGCCGTTCCAGGAGACCGCGGGCCGGGTCGGCAGCCGCCTGGACGTGAGCGGCGCCCAGGCCTCGCTGCCGCTCTCCCCCGTCTTCTTCGACCTGCTGTCGGTCGACGGCCGCGACCTGCTGGCCTTGCCGGTGACCGAGCGGTACGCGGAGCTGGCCCGGATCGCGCCCGAGCCCCGGCGCGTACGCCGGCTGGTGGTCACCGATCCCGCGGACGCCCAACAGCGCGCCCGGGCAAGGGAGTTCGCGGACGAGGTATTGGAGCGCGGGCACGAGGGCGTGGTCTTCAAGGCGCTGGACTCGGCGTACAGCGCGGGCCGCCGCGGCTCCTCCTGGCTGAAGGTCAAGCCGGTGCACACCCTGGACCTGGTGGTCCTGGCCGCCGAGTGGGGGCACGGGCGGCGCACCGGGAAGCTGTCCAACCTCCACCTGGGCGCCCGCCGCCCCGACGGCTCCTTCGCCATGCTGGGCAAGACCTTCAAGGGTCTGACCGACGCGCTGCTCGCCTGGCAGACCGAGCGGCTGCGGGAGATCGCCGTCGGCGACGACGGCTGGGTGGTGACCGTACGGCCCGAACTGGTCGTGGAGATCGCCTTCGACGGGGTGCAGCGCTCCTCCCGCTACCCGGAGGGGGTCACCCTGCGCTTCGCGCGCGTGCTGCGCTACCGGGAGGACAAGACGGCGGCGGAGGCCGACACCGTGGCGACGGTCCTCGCCCTCGGAGGTTCGAAGGGCCGGAGAGAGCCGAAGGAGCCGAGGGAGTCGAGGGAGCCGAGGGAGTCGAAAGCGCGGCCAGAGGCCTAGGGTTCGGTCCGCGCAACGCCCTCCGGGGTGTACACCGCGAACGCGCCGCCCTGCGGGTCGTAGAGGCCCGCGACCCGCCCTGTCCCGGGAATGTCCATGGCCGGGTAGCCCACCGAACCGCCCGCCTCCGTGGCCGTGTTGACGGCCGCGTCGACGTTGAGGACGGCGAAGTAGAGGGTCCAGTGCGGCGGGGCGCCTTCCGGGTAGCGCTCGTCCATCCGCACCATACCGCCGAAGTTCCGGCCGCCCACGCCCCAGTGGACGTACGGACCGCCCTCGGCCGACCAGCCGAACACCGACCCGTAGAACGCCTCCGCCGCGGCGGTGTCCCGGGTGGCCAGTTCGACCCAGCAGAGCGCGCCGGGCTCGTTCAGCCGGGCCGCGCCCCGGAACGTACGGGCCTCCCACAGCGTGAGGACCGCGCCGCCCGGGTCGGCGATCACCGCGTACCGCCCGAGGTCGAGGACGTCCGTCGGGTCGAGCAGCACCGTGCCGCCCGCCTTGGGGACCTCCCCGGCCGTCCCGTCCGCGTCGGCCACGGCGACGGAGAACGTCCAGGCGACCGGCTGACCCGCCGCCTGGTGGGGTACGAGGCCGGCGACCGGGTCGTCGTCAAGCAGCAGCCTGGTGTAGCCACCGGCCTCCGGGCGGGGGTCCGTCTCGGCGCGCCAGCCGAGCACCCGGCCGTAGAAGGCGGCGGCGCCCTCTGGGTCCGACGTCCCCAGCTCCGCCCAGGCGGGGGCGGAGAGCACCGGCTCGGTGATCTTCACGGGGCTCTCCTCACACGGGGGTTGGGGTCAGG
>NZ_LIQY01000631.1 GCF_001418495.1 Streptomyces pathocidini
CCGCCCGCGCGAGCGCCACGCACACCAGCAGGACCAGCGGTACGGCGACCACTGCCGCCACCACGGCCGCCCCGCCGTGCGCCAGGGCCCCGGCCGAGCCGACGGCGAGGGTGAGCGTGAACAGCGGGCCGATGCCGATCAGCGAGGCGACGAGCAGCGCCGTGACGAGTGGCCGGGGCCGCAACGGCAGCATCACCAGCCGCGTCGGGTCGAGCGTCTCGTCGCCCCCGGGCAGGAACAGCGGCATGACGGCCCAGGCCAGGGCGGCGACGCTGGTCACCGTGATGATCACGGCGGGCGCGTGCTCGCTGCCGCGCAGCGCGAGCAGGCCGAGCGTCTGGCCGGCGGCGAACAGCATCGTGACGGCGAGCGAGAGCACGTACACGGCCCGGCGCCCGGAGGACTGGCGCAGCCCGTTGCGCAGCAGGGACAGCTTCATCCGTACGAAGACGGGGGCGGCGGACGCGGTGCCGGTCCGCGGGGTGGTGACGGTTCTCGGGGTGGCGGTACCGGTCATCGGGCGCCGCCGCCGAGCCAGTCGAGGTCGTGGTGCTCGCCGCGGTCGCCCGCGCCGACCAGCTCCAGGAAAGCCTCCTGGAGCGAGGACGCGCCCCCGCGCACCTCCGTGAGCGGCCCGTGCGCTCTGATGCGCCCGGCGGCCATCACCGCGACCCAGTCGCACAGGCTCTCCACGAGTTCCATGACATGGCTGGAGAAGACGACGGTGGCGCCGGAGGCGGTGTAGCGCTCCAGCACGCCGCGGATCGTCTGCGCGGAGACCGGGTCCACGCCCTCGAACGGCTCGTCCAGGAACAGCACTTGGGGGTTGTGGAGCAGCGCGGCCGCGAGCCCGATCTTCTTCCGCATGCCGGTCGAGTAGTCCACGACGAGCTTGTGCTGCGCGCTCGCGAGGTCGAGTACGTCGAGCAGCTGGGCGGCCCGCTTGTCGACCTCGTCGCCGGGCAGTCCGCGCAACCGGCCGGTGTAGGCGAGGAGTTCGAGCCCGG
>NZ_LIQY01000632.1 GCF_001418495.1 Streptomyces pathocidini
CCACTGCCCGGGTGCCCCCGGGCAGTGGACCATGCCGTTCGCGGACTCCGGCGCCACGGGCGGGGGCTGGGGCACGGCGGGCACCGGCGCGGTCGACCCGGGCCAGTGGACTGTCCCCGCCGCCGAGGAGTTGCACGACGACTCCGGCGACTACGTGATCGACGGCGGCCGGGCCGCCCCGTACGGCGGTCAGTGGTACGAGGGCCAGGCCGCGCCTGCTCCGACGGGCCAGTGGAGCTTCCCCTCGGCCCCCTCTGTCCCCTCGACCGGGGCCGGGGCCGGGCGGCAACAGCCCGCCCAGGACGGGGAGTTGTCGTACGAGGACGGCCCGGCGCCCGGCGAGCGGGACGCTCCCGGCGGCCACGACGGCTGGACCACGACGGCCGCGGCGACCGGCCACTGGACGTACGCCGCCCAGGCCCCCGACGACGTGGACGAGCCTCCGGTGTCGTGGCCCGACCCGTCGTCCCCCGACGGCCGGCCCGGCCTCGGCTACGCCCCCGAACGCCACCTGCCGCCGCACTTGGGAGCGGAGAGCGGGATCCCCGGTGGGTCGGATGCGGGCTTGCACGGCGGTGCGGGGCCCGATGTCCGTGGCGGCCCGGAGGCCGGCGCGCGCGGCGGCCTGGGGCACGATGCGCACCGCGGCCCGGAGCCCGATGCCCATGGCGGTCCGGAGGCCGGCGCGCATGGCGGTCTGGGGCAGGATGCCCGCGGCGGTCCGGAAGCCGATGCCCACGGCGGCCCGGGGCGCGATGCCCGCGGCCGCGCCGAGGGTGGGACGGCCGGTGCGCAGGGCGGCGAGGCCGGCGACCGCGGCGCGGTCCCGGGAGCCACTGCCGACGGCGGCACCGCCTGGCCGACCCCCTCCTCCGGCACGCCCTGGCAGCCTTCGCCCGCCGAGGGCCAGCCGCAGGGCGGTCGCGGGGCGACGCCCGGCGCACACGACACCGGCTCGGTGCCCGGCCGTGCCGCCGAGGACGTGATCAACCGTCTGACGCGCGCGGCGTCGGTCGCCGCCGAGCGCGCCCAACGCGCGGAACAGGCGTCCGCGATCCGGCCCGAGAGCGCGGACGGCGCTGACCGCGCGGACGAGCGCCGCGCGGGGCAGCCGGAGCCGGCCGACGGGCCGGGACGGGACGAGGCCTACCAGGGGCCGGGAGAAGCCGCCGCGCAGGGCCCGACTTCCGTACGGGGCGGGGCTGTTGGTGGTGCCGGGCGGCCTGGGGGCGACAATGCTCCGGCCGACGCCGCGCAGGGCGGGACGGCCTACGCGGTCTCGGCGCACGCCGACGGCCAAGGCCTCGCGTCCGCCCACGGCGGGGGCGTCGGCGACGCCGGGCCCGCCGAGTCGGAATGGGGCGAGTCGGCCCATGCGGTGCCGGGGGGACCGCCGGAGGCGGCAGAGCCCGGTCCGGACGAGGCCGCTTACGCGGGTCCGGATGAGGCGGTCTACGCCGGTCCGGACGAGGCCGCCCATGCCGGGGCGGATGGGACCGCTTACGCCGGTCCGGGCCAAGCACCCCATGCTGGGGCGGACGGGCAGGCCTACGCCGGTCCGGACGAGGCCCCCCATGTCGGAGCGGACGGGCAGGCCTACGCCGGTCCGGACCAGGCCGCTCACGCCGGGGCGGCCGAGGCCCCCTACCCGTACCCCCACGACACGACCGCCGAGGCCGTCCGCGGCGAGGACGGTCTGGGTGCCGGCCGCCACGCCGACGGCCGGGATGCCGCAACAGCCGGCCGGGGCGCGGGCGTTGACGCCGACGGCGCGGAGCCCGGCGACTCGGCCGCCGCCGGGACGGCGCCCGGTCCCATGCCGGATGAGGCACCGGCGTCCGATGCCGAGGCCTCCGAGGGCCCGGGTCCTTCGGGCCCGCGGTCGGAGGAGGACCCAGGTGCCGACCCAGGTGCCGGGGAGGCCTCGGGGGCCGGGGGCGAGAGGACCGCACATCGCGTCGCGGACGCGGACGGCGGCGCCGAGGGTGCCGACGGCGGTGAGGACCCCGATGGCCCCGCGGTTGCCGGCGAGAGCGTCGGCGGCGCCGGGGAGACGAGCCCGTCCGCCGACGGCGAGCTCCCCGACGCCGACCCGGTCGCCGCCCAGGCTCTGGCCGAGGCCGCGACCGACTCCGACGGCGCCGCCGCCCCCCACAGCGAGCATCCCCACGCCTCGTACGTCCTGACCGTCAACGGCGCCGACCGCCCCGTCACCGACGCGTGGATCGGCGAGTCCCTGCTCTACGTCCTGCGCGAGCGCCTCGGGCTCGCGGGGGCGAAGGACGGGTGCTCGCAGGGCGAGTGCGGGGCCTGCTCGGTACGGGTCGACGGGCGGCTCGTCGCCTCCTGCCTCGTACCGGCCGCGACCGCCGCGGGATGCGAGGTGCGGACGGTCGAGGGGCTGGCCGAGGACGGCGTGCCCTCGGACGTCCAGCGGGCGCTCGCGGCGTGCGGGGCCGTGCAGTGCGGGTTCTGCGTGCCGGGGCTCGCCATGACCGTGCACGACCTGCTCGCGGGGAACCCGGCACCGACCGAGCTGGAGACCCGGCAGGCGATCTGCGGGAACCTGTGCCGGTGTTCGGGGTACCGGGGGGTCCTGGAGGCGGTGCGGGAGGTCGTCGCCGCGCGGGCGGAGCACTCGGAGCCGGAGGCGGACCCGGAAGCCGCCGAGCCGCGGCCGCCCTCGGCCGGCCCGGACCCGGAGAACGCCCCGCGCATCCCCCACCAGGC
>NZ_LIQY01000633.1 GCF_001418495.1 Streptomyces pathocidini
GATCGTCTGGGCCATCGCCGCGGCCGAACGGCCCTCGGCGATGGCCCAGACGATCAGCGACTGGCCGCGGCCCGCGTCGCCCGCCACGAACACCCCGTCCGCGGCGGTTGTGAACCCGGCGTCGCGGGCGAGGTTCCCGCGGCCGTCGAGGGAGAGGCCCAACTGCCCGATCAGGCCGCCGCCCCCGCCGTCCCGCTCGGGACCGGAGAACCCCAGGGCCAGCAGCACCAGTTCGGCCGGTATCACCCGCTCCGTACCCGGCCGGTGGCGCCGCCGGTCCGCCGGCTCGACCTCGGCCAGGCGCAGCGACCGTACGTTCCCCCGCCCGTCGCCCTCGAAACGGAGCGTGGTCGCGGCGAAGACGCGCGGGTCGGCGCCGCCCGCGCCGGAGCGCGCCTCCTCGTGGGCGTGGGAGATCCGGTAGACCTTCGGGTGGGTGACCGGCCACGGGTCGTCCTCGGGGCGCTCCGGGCCCGGTTCCTGGCGGATGTCCAGCTGGGTGACGGAGGTGGCGCGCTGGCGGATGGCCGTGCCCAGGCAGTCGGAGCCGGTGTCGCCGCCGCCGACGATCACGACGTGGCGGCCCTCGGCGGAGAGGGGGGAGGCGTCGTAGTCGCCCTCCTGGACCCGGTTGGCGAGGGGAAGGTAGTACATGGCCTGGTGGATGCCGCCCAACTCCCTTCCCGGGACCGGGAGTTCGCGGGGCTCGGTGGCGCCGACGGCCAGCACCACCGCGTCGTACCGCCCGCGCAGCTCCGCCGCGTCGACGTCGCGGCCGATCTCCACGCCCGTACGGAACTTGGTGCCCTCCGCGCGCATCTGCTCGATGCGGCGGTTGATGTGGCGCTTCTCCATCTTGAACTCGGGGATGCCGTAGCGCAGCAGGCCGCCGATGCGGTCGTCGCGCTCGTAGACCGCGACCGTGTGGCCGGCCCGGGTCAGCTGCTGCGCGGCGGCGAGCCCGGCGGGTCCCGAACCCACGACGGCGACCGTGCGGCCGCTGAGGCGGTGGGGCGGCCGCGGGGGCGCGAGCCCGAGCTCCCACGCCTGGTCGGCGATGGTGACCTCGACGTCCTTGATCGTCACCGGGTCGGCGTTGATCGCCAGGACGCAGGCGTCCTCGCACGGCGCCGGGCACAGGCGGCCGGTGAACTCGGGGAAGTTGTTGGTGGCGTGCAACCGGTCGGCGGCGGCGCGCCAGTCGCCCTGCGCGGCGTACTCGTTCCATTCCGGGATCAGGTTCCCCAGCGGGCAGCCG
>NZ_LIQY01000634.1 GCF_001418495.1 Streptomyces pathocidini
GCCGCAGCCCGCGCCGCAGCGCCTCGGCGCCCGTGACGCCGGTGCCCGAGGCCGCCGCGGGCGGGCGCAGGGCCGCCGGAGCGTGCTCGGACGCGTCCGGAGCGGCGGGTTCGGTCGGCGCCAGCACCTCCGCCATCCCCCGCAGCAGCTGCGCCAGGATCGTGCCGGAGTTGCCCCGGGCGCCGATCAGGGCGCCGTGGGCCATGGCGCGTATCGCGTCCGGGAGGGCGGGGCCCCGCTCGTCGGCGACGGCCGCGTGCGCGTCGAAGACCGCTTCCACGGCCTGGGCGGCGGACTCCAGGGTCAGATAGAGGTTGGTGCCGGTGTCGCCGTCCGCGACCGGGTAGACGTTGATCGCGTCGATGCCCTCGCGGGCCCGCCCCAGCGCGTCGAGGGCGAGGCCGCACCACGTACGTACCGTGGTGGCGTCGAGGGTGTGCGGCACCTGCGTCCTCCTCGGACCGGGGGCGGAGGGAATGGGCGGGCGATCGCTCCGCAGAGTAGCCGCGGGCCGGCAGGCGGCCCGGGCCGGGGCCCGGCCGACCATGGTAGTTTCGCTGTACGGGAGCGGTCGTTGTATGCTGCTCCGGTTGCCCGATGAGAATCGGGCCATTCCACCTGGCACCGCCGGTCATCACTGATCTCGGCCAAGCCGGGATTCACCGTAAGTGCATCTGAAGTCTTTGGAGTGACCCGTGGCTGCCAACTGCGACGTCTGCGGCAAGGGGCCGGGCTTCGGCAAGAGCGTTTCTCACTCGCACCGCCGCACCAACCGTCGTTGGAACCCCAACATCCAGACGGTGCGCGCTGTGATCGGGCGCACGCCGAAGCGGCTCAACGTCTGCACCTCGTGCATCAAGGCCGGCAAGGTCTCGCGCTGACGTTCCTGTCGTAGCGCAGCCAAGCTGGTTGCCCAAAGCCGGTCCACCTCACGGTGGGCCGGCTTTTTGCCGCCCGCACGCCCCGGTGCGGGCCAACGCCACCGCCCGCCCCGGCTCGGGTCAACGCCCCCGCACGCCCAGCTCGGGTCAACGGCTCAGGACAGCGCCTGTCTCCTATACACATAT
>NZ_LIQY01000635.1 GCF_001418495.1 Streptomyces pathocidini
TGTCGGCCGCGTCCACCACCAGGGGCGGACAGGCATGGTTCGCCCGGAACGGTCGGGATGGTCCGGCCATGGGGGTGTGGGTCGGCTGCCGGGGCTGTGGCCCGCTAGGGCGCGGCCGGTGCCTCCGGGTCGGAGGGCGAACGAGAGCCGGACGGTGAGGGGGAGTTGGGCGGCGCGGGGAAGCCGGGCGGCGCGGGAGAGTCGGGCGCCGCGGGAGAGTCGGGCGGCGCGGGGAAAGGGACCACCGTCACCGTCACGTTGTCGTGCCCGCCGCCGTCGAGCGCGTAGCCGACGAGCGTCCGCGCGGCGTGCAGCGGGCGGGCCCGGGCGTCCTCGGGGGTGGCCAGGGCCATCTCCCCAGGGGATTCGGCGTAGTTCCACAGCCCGTCCGTGCAGACCAGGACCGAGCCCGGGCGCCCCGGCTCGAACGTGGCGGTGTGCGGCTCCAGTTCATAGGCGTCGGCGCCGAGCCAGCCGGTGATGGCGTGCGCGCGGGGGTCCGCGTACGCCTCCTCCTCGGCCATCAGGCCCGCGGCCACCATCTGCGCGGCCCACGAGTCGTCCTCGGTCAGCCGGCCCGGCGCGGCCGTGCGGTCCTCCGGGATCCAGTAGACGCGGCTGTCTCCGATCCAGCCGACCGTGAGGGCGCCGGGGGTGACGACCGCGGCGGCGATGGTGCAGGCGGGGGCGTTCCGCTGCCCGGTGTGACGTTCCTGCGGCGCCGACAGGTCGAGGGTGTCGTCCGCGTCCGGGCCTTCCGCCAGCGCGTCGACCGCCCGGCCCGCCGCGAGGATCGCGTCGTGCAGGGCCTGCCGGGGGTCCGCGCCGGCGGGGAGGGCTTCGAGCAGCGCGGCGTTCGCGGCGTCGGAGGCTGCCTGGGCGGCCTCGTCGGGCCGGGTTGAGGAGGACACCCCGTCGCACACGACCGCGACGACGGCGGGGGAGCCGTCGGGCAGCACGGCCGTGGACACCGCGTACGCGTCCTCGTTGCGGTGGTGGCGCAGCCCGCGGTCGCTGACGGCGGCGATGCCGCGGAGCTCCCGCTCCAAGTGGTCGCGCTGGTGCGGCTGTTCGTGGCCGCAGTGCTCGCAGTAGCCGTCGGGGTCGACGCGGCCGGTGCGGCAGGCGACGCAGGCGCGCTCGGTGTCCTCCGCGCCGCCGGCCGACTCGGGGCTCACCCCCAGGTCCGTGCTCACGCGCCCGCCCCGTGGTCCTCGCGCTCCACGGCGGCGGCCCGGGGAGGCTCCGCGCCCGGTCGCGCGTCCGTCCGGGCCTCCGCGCCCGTCCGGTGCTCCGCGTCCGCCTGGCGCGGAACGAGGACCTCCATCGCGGCCTGCCGGTAGCGCCGCACCGCGTACTCCGCGGCGCGCAGGTCGCAGGGGGCGCTCCACAGGATGCGGCGGGCGGCGTCGTACCGCTCGACCAGGAGCGGGTCCTCGGCCATGCCGTGCCGGGTGACCCTGGACCGGTACGCGTCGAGCCGGCCGCGCAGTTCGGCGCGTACGGCCAGCGGCGCGGTCACGGCGGTCAGCGACTCGCGGGCGCGCACCAGTTCGTCCTCGGCGCGCTCCTCCAGGCGGTCCAGCAGCGGCGAGAGGCGGTGCCACTGGGCGCGGCGGCGGTAGTCGGCCGCGGCGGCCAGCTGTTCGTGCAGGGCGGTCGGCGGGCCGCTGACCGCGGGCACCTCGGACGCGGCGATCTTCGCGAGGACCTCGCCGCGGGCCTGCCGGGCCTCGGTGAGCGTGCGGTCGGCCCGGGACAGCACGTCCCGCAGGACCGTCAACCGCCGCTCCGCGTCCTGCCGTACGTCGAGGACGGCCTCGATCTCGCGGCGCACGTCGTCCAGGGCGCGGGCCTCGCGGTCGTAGCGGGAGGTGTCGGGGCGGCCGCCGCCCGGGGCCGAACTGGCGGACGCCGCGGGGGTCCAGAAGGCGAGCGGGTCGGAGACCACCTCGGCGCGTAGCGCCGTGAGCCCGGCGGTGATCCGTTCCAGGTCGTCGCCCGCGGGGTGCTCGCCGGGGCGTACGCCGACGGAGTGCGCGAGGGAGCGGGTGCGCCGCAGCTCGGCCGAGAGGAGGTCCATCCGGGCGGGCAGGGCGGACCAGACCGCGTCGGCGGCCACGATCACGTCCAGCGCTCGCGCGTACCACCCGTTCATCCGCTCGACCAGCTCGTCGGGGCGCAACCGCTCGCCGCCGCCGCGCTGT
>NZ_LIQY01000636.1 GCF_001418495.1 Streptomyces pathocidini
ACGGCGGGTTCCTGCCCAACGGTGTGAACGGCCTCGTCATCGGCCTGCTCGCCTCGGTCTTCGCCTACGGCGGCCTGGAGACGGTCACCATCGCGGCCGCCGAGTCCGAGAACCCGGTCAAGGGCGTGGCCAGCGCGGTGCGTACGGCGATGTGGCGGATCGCGCTGTTCTACGTCGGCTCGATGCTGGTGATCGTCACGCTGATCCCGTGGGACGACGAGGCGGTCGTGGCCCACGGCCCGTACGTCGCGGTGCTGGACCACCTGGGCATCCCGGGCGCGGGCCAGATCATGAACGTGGTCGTGCTGATCGCCCTGCTGTCGGCGATGAACGCCAACATCTACGGCGCCTCCCGCATGGCGTACTCCCTGGTCGCGCGCGGCGAGGGCCCCAAGGCGCTGGGCAAGGTCAGCGGCGGCGTCCCGCGCCGCGCCGTGCTCGCCTCCTCCGCCTTCGGCTTCTTCGCGGTGCTGCTGAGCTGGGTGTGGCCGGACACGGTCTTCAAGTGGCTGCTGAACATGGTCGGCGCGGCGGTCCTGGTCGTCTGGGGCTTCATCGCGGTCGCCCAGCTGCGGATGCGCAAGCGGCTGGAGCGCGAGGAGCCGGAGAAGCTGACGGTCCGCATGTGGGCGTACCCGTACCTGACCTGGTTCGCCCTGGCGGGCGTGGCCGTGGTGCTGCTGCTGATGCTCCGCGAGGGCGACACCCGGACCCAGCTGTACTTCACGGCCGGTCTGACGGTGTTCCTGTCGGTCACGGGCTACGTCCGCTCCCGGGTGGCCGCCGCGCGGAACTGACCGCGCCGCGCACCGACTTCACCACCGTCCGCCCCGCTTCCGTGCGGGGCGGACGGTTTTTTCCTGCCCGCGGCCTGCCGGGCGGCCACCACTTCTTGTTGCTAGGGTGCAGTTGCAAGTAAGTTGCAACAAGCGTTGCCGGAGGGCGTTGGGCATGGCGATCTACACACTTCCTGAGCTTCCGTACGACTACTCGGCGCTGGCGCCCGTCATCAGCGCCGAGATCGTCGAGCTGCACCACGACAAGCACCACGCCGCGTACGTCAAGGGCGCGAACGACACGCTGGAGCAGCTGGGGGAGGCCCGCGCGAAGGACCAGTGGGGGGCGGTCAACGGGCTGGAGAAGAGCCTGGCGTTCCACCTCTCCGGGCACATCCTGCACAGCATCTACTGGCAGAACATGACCGGTGACGGGGGCGGCGAGCCCCTGGAGAAGGACGGGACCGGCGAGCTGGCCGACGCCATCGCCGAGAGCTTCGGCTCCTTCGCGCGGTTCAGGGCCCAGCTCTCCAAGGCCGCGGCCACCACGCAGGGTTCGGGGTGGGGCGTGCTCGCCTACGAGCCGCTGAGCCGGCGGCTGATCGTGGAGCAGGTCTACGACCACCAGGGGAACGTGGGCCAGGGCAGTGTGCCGCTGCTGGTCTTCGACGCCTGGGAGCACGCGTTCTACCTGCAGTACCGCAACCAGAAGGTGGACTTCGTCG
This sequence comes from Streptomyces pathocidini, assembly GCF_001418495.1. GTDB lineage: Bacteria > Actinomycetota > Actinomycetes > Streptomycetales > Streptomycetaceae > Streptomyces > Streptomyces pathocidini. The sequence continues at coordinate 1,502 of NZ_LIQY01000636.1, forward strand.
AGGCCATGTGGCGGGTCGTCAACTGGCAGGATGTGGCCCGCCGTTACCGCACCGCCAGGGACGGTGCCGCGAACCTCCTGCTGGTGTGATCGTCTTCTCACCCTTCACCTGGCAGGTGTGAAAGGGGAGGCCCCCGCGCGGACGTGACGCGCGGGGGCCTCCCGCTTCCCGGGGCACGGCTGCCAGTGCCGCGCGGGGTCAGTGCCGCGCGGGGGTCACTCGAAGCTGGGCGGAGCCGTGCGGGTGCGCTTGATCTCGTAGAAGCCGGGGATGGAGGCCACCATCAGGGTGCCGTCCCACAGCTTGGCCGCCTCCTCGCCCTTGGGGGCCGGGGTCACGACCGGGCCGAAGAAGGCGATCCGCTCGCCGTCGGAGCCGGGGACGGCGATGACCGGGGTGCCGACCTCCTGACCGACCAGGTCGATGCCCTGGCGGTGGGACTCGCGCAGCTCGGCGTCGTACGCGTCCGAGTCGGCGTACTCGGCCAGTTCCGCCGGGAGTCCGGCATCCGCCAGGGCGCCGAGGACGGCCTCGGGGGTGTTGCCCTCGCCGCGGTTGTGGAAGCGGGTTCCCAGGGCGGTGTAGAGCGGGCCGAGGACCTCGCTGCCGAGCTTCTGCTCGGCGGCGACGGCGACGCGGACCGGGCCCCAGGCCTTGGCCAGCATCTCGCGGTACCCCTCGGGCAGTTCGTCGAGCTTGTCCTCGTTGAGCACCGCCAGGCTCATCACATGCCAGCGCACCCGCACCGGGCGCGCCTTCTCCACCTCGAGCATCCAGCGCGAGGTCATCCACGCCCAGGGGCAGAGCGGGTCGAACCAGAAGTCGACGGGGGTCTTGTCGGTGGCGGTCACTGCGGACTCCTCTGGATCACGACGGCCTGTCACGACGGCCTGCTGACAGCTTCAAGGACGCCAACCCGCTCCCCGTCCCGCCCATTCCCGGCGGCGCGGGGGCTCCCGGCGGCCCGTTGTCAGCGCAGCGTGACACCATGGCGAACGTTCGGCGAGTGGTGGACGAGAACGAGACGAGAACGAGGCGAAGGAGCCGTCGTGCCCGGTGAGAACCTGACCCGCGACGAGGCCCGCGAGCGGGCCCGCCTGCTGTCCGTGGACGGGTACGAGGTGGCGCTCGACGTGCGCTCGGCGGTCGCGCCGGGCGACGACGGGGAGCAGCCGCGCACGTTCGGTTCCACGACCACGATCCGCTTCCGCTGCGCCGAGCCGGGCGCCGCCACCTTCGTGGACCTGGTGGCCCCCGCGGTGGCCTCGGTCGTTCTCAACGGACGGGAGCTGGACCCGGCGGCCGTCTTCGACGGGGCGCGGATCACGCTCGACGGCCTGGCGGCGGAGAACGTGCTGACGGTGGACGCGCGGTGCGCGTACAGCAGGACCGGGGAGGGGCTGCACCGCTTCGCCGACCCAGAGGACGGCGAGGTCTACCTCTACACGCAGTACGAGCCGGCCGACGCCCGCCGGGTCTTCGCCACCTTCGAACAGCCGGATCTGAAGGCGCCGTTCAGGTTCACCGTGACCGCGCCGGCCGACTGGACGGTGCTGGGCAACGGCGCGGCCGAGGGCGGCCCCGAGGCGGCCGGCAGCGGCTCCTCGGTCTGGCGGTTCGCCGAGACCCGGCCGATCTCCACGTACATCACGGCGGTCGTCGCGGGCCCGTACCACGTCGAGCGCAACCACTACCGGCGCGAGCTGCCGGACGGTTCGGTGCTGGAGGTGCCGCTCGGGGCGCTGTGCCGCCGCTCGCTGGCCAAACACTTCGACGCGGACGACATCTTCGCGGTCACCAAGCAGGGCCTGGACTTCTTCCACGAGCACTTCGACTACCCCTACCCCTTCGGAAAGTACGACCAGGCGTTCGTACCGGAGTACAACATCGGGGCGATGGAGAACCCGGGGTGCGTGACCTTCCGCGAGGAGTTCGTCTTCCGCGGCAAGGTCACCCGGACCGCGTACGAGCACCGGGCGACCGTCATCCTGCACGAGATGGCGCACATGTGGTTCGGCGATCTGGTGACCATGGAGTGGTGGGACGACCTGTGGCTCAAGGAGTCGTTCGCCGACTTCATGGGCGCGTTCTCGCTGGTGGAGGCGACCCGGTTCCAGGACGGCTGGATCACCTTCGCCAACCGCCGCAAGTCCTGGGCGTACCGTGCCGACCAGCTGCCCTCCACGCATCCGGTCACGGCCGACATCCGCGACCTGGAGGACGCCAAGCTCAACTTCGACGGGATCACGTACGCCAAGGGGGCGTCCGTGCTGAAGCAGCTCGTGGCCTATGCGGGGCGGGAGGCGTTCCTGGAGGGCGCCCGGCGCTACTTCCGGCGCCACGCGTACGGGAACACGCGCCTGGAGCACCTGCTGGAGGTGCTGGAGGAGACCTCGGGGCGGGACATGGCCGCCTGGTCGCGGGCGTGGCTGGAGACGGCCGGGGTCAACGTGCTGACTCCGCAGGCGACTTATGGGGCAGACGGGCGGATCACTGAGCTCGCCGTCCTCCAGGAAGCGTCCGAGGCGCACCCCGAGCTGCGGCCGCACCGGGTCGCGATCGGGCTCTACCGGCGGACGGAGCCCGCGGGCGCGCTCGTGCGGTACGCGCGCGCGGAGACGGACGTGGCCGGGCCGCGTACCGTCGTGGGCGAGCTGGCGGGGGCCGAGCGGCCTGAGCTGATCCTGGTCAACGACGAGGACCTGACGTACTGCAAGATCCGCTTCGACGAGGTCTCGCTGGACACCCTGCGGGAGCACCTGGGCGACCTGGGCGATCCGCTGGCCCGCGCGCTGTGCTGGTCCGCGCTGTGGAACCTGACGCGGGACGGGCTGATGCCGGCCCGGGACTACCTGGACCTGGTGCTGCGGTTCACCGGGCAGGAGAGCGACATCGGGGTGCTGCAGATGCTGCACGCCTGGGCCAGGCTCGCGCTGACGCAGTACGCGGCGCGGGAGTGGCGGGCCGAGGGCAGCGCCGCGCTCGCCGAGGGGGCGCTGCGGGAGCTGCGGATGGCCGAGCCGGGCAGCGGCCACCAGCTGGCGTGGGCGCGCTTCTTCGCCTCCGTCGCCTCCTCTCCGGCCGATCTCCAGCTGCTGGAGGGGCTGTTGGCGGGCACGGCGCAGATCGACGGCCTGGATGTGGACCAGGAACTGCGCTGGACGTTCCTGGAGCCGCTGGCCGCGCTGGGCGCGGCCGACGCATCAGTGATCGGGGCCGAACTGGCCCGCGACGACACGGCGTCGGGGCGACGCCACCAGGTGCGGTGCCTGGCGGCGCGGCCCTCGGCCGAGGTCAAGGCGCGGGCCTGGGCGGACGTGGTGGAGTCGGACCGGCTCTCCAACGCGCTCGTGGAGGCGACGATCGCGGGGTTCGGGCAGCCGGAGCAGCGCGGGCTGCTCGCGCCGTACGCGCCGCGGTACTTCGAGGCGATCGAGCGGATCTGGCGGGAGCGGTCGATCGAGATCGCCATGGCGATCGTCCGCGGCCTGTACCCCGCGCTCCAGGACGACGAGCGCACGCTGGCGCTCTCCCGGTCCTGGCTCGACGAGCACCCCGAAGCGCCACCGGCCCTGCGCCGCCTGGTCCTTGAGGAGCACGACGAGCTCGCCAGGGCGCTGCGGGCACAGGTGTGTGACGCAGGCGCGTCCGGTACAGGGCGCGCGTGACGGCGCGCGTCCTCGGCACATCCGCGGCGACCTGGGGCGGAGCCCGTCCCACCGATGGTGGACCCTCGTTCGGCGGACCCCCTCTCGGCAATCGAACGCCCGTACTTTAGGGCGGAACAGTCCGGGTTTGTCGACGGGCGTGTAACAGCGGTTAGCGGACGGGGGCCGGGCGGGAATCGCCGGGTCATGAACTACAACACCCCGCTCTCCCCTCGGCCCCTCGCCCACCTCTCCGACGTCCAGCTCAGAGTTCTGACGCTGCGTCAGCTTCGCGAGCACGGCATCACCGCGACCGACGCCGCCGAGCGCAGCCGCCCCGGCGGCTGCTGGCAGCGGCTGCTGCCCGGGATCTTCCTGCTGCACCCCGGGCCGCCCACCAGCGAGGAGCGGCTGCACGCCGCGCTGCTGTACGCGGAGCGGCCGGTCGAGTCCGACGGGCCCTGCGGCGAGGCGATGATCACCGGCCTCACGGCCCTCGCGCTGTACGGCTTCTCGGCCGCTCCCCCGCTGCGCTCCCTAGACCGCGTCGACGTCCTGGTCCCCCACACCCGCCGCCTCCGCTCGGCCGGCCTCGTGCGCATCGTCCGCTCCGGAGAGCTGCCGCAGCCACTGGTGGTCACCGGCGTGCCGGTGGCCCCGGTGGCCCGCGCCCTCGCGGACGCGGCGGCCCAGCTCAACGACGCCACGACCGTACGCCGGCTGCTCACCGAGGCGGTGCGCGACGGGCACTGCGAACCGGGCGTGATCCTGCGGGAGTTGAGCCGGGCGCGGCTGCTGTCGCGGGCGCACGTCGTGGACGCGGTCGACCTGCTCCTCGCGGAGGGCCGTGCGCTCGCCGAGGGCCACCTCTACGAGATGGTCCGCTCCTTCGGCCTCCCCGAGCCGGTCTGGAACGTCGACCTCCGGCTGCCCGCGGGCCCGCACCTCGGCGGTGTGGACGCGTACTGGCCGGAGCAGGCCGTGGCCCTGGAGATCGACGCCCGCACCCCGCGCCAGGACGAGAGCACCACGTGGAGCGAGGGCGCCCGCAAGCGCGAGCACCTCGAACGCCTCGGCATCACCGTCGTCCACACCACCCCGCGCAAGCTCCGCGAAGCGATGGAGCAGCAGGCCGCGGTGGTCCGCACGGCTCTGATGGCCGCCCCGGACCGCGAGCCGGCGGCGTACGTGGTGGTGCTGCCGCGGTGAGCCGGACCTCCCCTTGGGCCGGGCCTCCCCTGACGACAGCCGGCCGCGGTGAGCGGGCCTCCCGCGACTACGGCTTCTTCAGCAGGAGTTCGGTGTTGCGGTCGCCGGGGGTGCCGGAGAGGGTCGCGCGGGTGCCGGGGGCGTTGAAGGACAGCTCCCGGTAGAGGGCGGCCAGGCCGGTCTGGGACAGGTCGGCGAAGTCGGTGCGGTGGGGGGCGGCCGACTCGATGAGCGTGGTGAACAGGGACAGCGTGCCGTCGCCGTTGTCCACCAGCTCGATGACCCGGGCCAGTTGGGGGAAGTCGATGTGCGAAGCGGTGGAGATCTCCCAGAAGGTGCCGTGCGGCGTGATGTCGTTCTTGTGGCTGTGGCCGTTGATCCAGGCCGCGACGTTGCGGTGGCGGCCGAGCAGGGCGAGCACCTCCTCGCCGCCGTGGCGCCGCTCGTCCGGGCGGGCCGGGTCGGGGCGCAGGTTGCGCATGGTCCTGCTGGTGTGGTGGCTGAAGACCAGGGCGTGGCGGCCCTTGTGCTCGGTCAGCACCCGGTCCAGCCAGCGGAGTTGGGCGGTGCCCAGCGAGCCCTCGTAGTGGCCGCCCGGGTCGGTGGTGTCCAGGCTGACGCCGATGACGTCGTCGGAGATCCGGAAGACGTAGTGGAGGCGGCCCGCGGCGAGGTCGGCGGCGGTGTGGCCGTGGCCGACGGGGCCGGCGCCGGTGAACCGGGGGTCGAGGTGGGCCTGGAGGTACTCGCGCGGGGTGAAGGGCGCACGGCCCGGGTCTGGCGTGACGCTCCGCATCTTCCGCCGGCTGGTCTTCAGCACCTCCCTGAACTGCTCGCCCTTGGGGTCGAGCCCCTTCTTGACGGCCTTCCACAGCGCCGCGCCCTCGGCCTCGGGCAGGGTCTCCAACTTGCGTCCGCCGACGGCGAATTCGGCGAAGAAGCCGTCGCCTGGGGCGTAGCAGCCGCCGGGCAGGGAGTCGTGGTTGCCGACGGTGGAGTACCAGGGCATGCGCAGCCCGGGGCTGTTGACCTGGCGTATCGCCGCGTCGAGGAAGCCGTCGATACGCGGGAAGCCCAGCCGCTTGTCGCCGTCGCGCCGCTCGGACTCGGGCTGCCAGTAGAGGTCCAGGCCGCTGTTCTGGACGCCCTCGTAGCGGTGCGGGTCACCGGAGTTGGGGGTGATGCGGCCGCCGCTCATGGCGGTGAGGAACCACTCCAGCTCGGTGCGGGAGTTGTTGTCGGTGTTGTCCCCGGTGGTCATGACGAAGGAGAGCGGCATGCCGGTCGCGGGTCCGCCGGACAGCGCGTTGACCCGCTCGACCAGTGACACGGCCCCGGCCACGGACAGCGCCTCCTGCGGCCGCCAGGCGCTGGCGGTCTGGGCGCGCAGGAACTCGTAGCGCAGCGGGTGCTGGACGTCGACCACGTGCAGGTCGGTGAACTGCACGAACGAGGCGAGGGCCGTACGGCGGTCCGCCCGGCCGGACTTGGCCGCGGCCAGCTCGTGGCGTACGGCACGGGGCCAGGCCGGTCCGTCGGCGAGGCGGCGGTAGCCGCCGGAGCCGCGCGGGGCGGAGACGGTGTCGAGGGTGGTGCCGGCCTTGGACGGGGCGGCGG
>NZ_LIQY01000637.1:0-1250 GCF_001418495.1 Streptomyces pathocidini
TGATGGTGGCGGTGCCGGTGTTCTGCACCGTCCACCTGCCTTCGAAGCCGGTGCCCCAGTCGGAGACTTTGGTGTAGGAGGCGGTCTCGCCGGCCGCCTGGGCGGGGGTGGCCAGACCGACGAGGGCGGCGAGGGGGAGGAGGAGCGCGGTGAGGACCGCGAGGGCTCCGCGTCTGACGGTGCGTCCGGTGCGTCTGGTACGTCTGAAGGTTCCAGTGCTCAAGGGGTGCTCCTCGAGTGGGTCCGGGCCAACGGGGAACCTGCGTCGCCCGGTGAGGCACCCCAGGTCATGGTGTGCTCACCGCATTGCGCCCGAGAGTAAGGAGGTCTGTACCAGTGGTCAATAGGTCTGGACCAAAGCCGATGGTCCGGTCGTCAATCGGCCAACTCCCGGGCGGGCACCGCCGAACCGTGGGCGCTAGCGGTTCTCGCCGGGGACCCAGAGGATGTCGCCCCGCTCCTTGTTGGCCGTGCGGGCCAGGATGAACAGGAGGTCGGAGAGGCGGTTGAGGTAGGTCGCCGTCAGGGGGTTCATAACCTCGCCGTGTGCCTCCAGCGCCGCCCACGTGGAGCGCTCCGCGCGCCGTACCACGGTGCACGCCTGGTGCAGCAGCGCGGCGCCCGCCGTACCGCCCGGCAGGATGAAGCTGCGCAGCTTCTCCAGGCCCTCCAGGAAGCGGTCGCAGTCCGCCTCCAGTCTGTCGACGTAGCCCTGCTCGACCCGCAGCGGCGGGAACTCCGGCTTCTCGACCACCGGCGTGGCCAGATCGGCCCCCACGTCGAACAGGTCGTTCTGCACCCGTACGAGTACCTTGACGATTTCCTCCGGCAGCTCCCCGAGCGCGATGGCCACGCCGAGGGCCGCGTTGGCCTCGTTCGCGTCCGCGTAGGCCGCGATCCGTGCGTCGGTCTTGGCGGTGCGGCTCATGTCGCCGAGGGCGGTCGTGCCGTCGTCCCCGGTCCGGGTGTAGATACGTGTCAGATGGACCATGTCCCCGAGCCTAGCCGCCTCCGCCGCAGGCGCGAGGCGGGCGCGCGTTCGGTGCCCAACTGCGCGCCCCGGGCGGCCTCCTGGGGCCCTCGGCGGCCGACTCCGGTGTGATGTCCGTCATCTGAGACGTGACGCGCATCTCTTCCCGGCCACCACGGCCTTCGCGAGCGCTAAGGTCCGCCCAGGAGACGATTCTTGAACAGCGTGTGATACGTGCAAAGGGGACAGCAGTGGCCAGGAAGCTCGCCGTCATCGGCGC
>NZ_LIQY01000637.1:1297-1812 GCF_001418495.1 Streptomyces pathocidini
TCGAGAAGATCGAGGTCAAGCAGGAGATCTTCCGCACCCTCGACGCGCTGGTGAAGGAGGACGCGGTCCTCGCCTCCAACACCTCCGCCATCCCGATCACCAAGATCGCCGCGGTCACGAGCCGCCCCGAGAGGGTCGTCGGCACGCACTTCTTCTCACCCGTCCCGATGATGCAGCTGTGCGAACTCGTCCGCGGCTACAAGACCAGCGACGAAACCCTCGCCACCGCCCGGGAGTTCGCCGAGAGTGTCGGCAAGACCTGCATCGTCGTCAACCGCGATGTGGCCGGTTTCGTGACCACCCGGCTCATCTCCGCGCTCGTCGTCGAGGCGGTCAAGCTGCACGAGGCCGGGGTGGCCACGGCCGAGGACATCGACACCGCCTGCAGGCTGGGCTTCGGCCACGCCATGGGCCCGCTCGCCACCACCGACCTGACCGGCGTCGACATCCTGCTGCACGCCACCGGCAACATCTACGCCGAGTCGCAGGACGAGAAGTTCGCCCCGCCGGAGTCG
>NZ_LIQY01000638.1 GCF_001418495.1 Streptomyces pathocidini
CCGGCGGCTCGGGCACCACGCCGTCGACGATGCCAAGCCGGAGCAGTGCCCGCGCGTACAGGCGCGGCGCCCGCGCGGCGGTGGGCGCCGCATGGGGCTCCTTACACAGGATGGCGGCGCCCACCGCCGCACGGGCGCTGCGCCTGGACGCGCGGGAACTGCTCCGGCTTGGCATCGTCGACGGCGTGGTGCCCGAGCCGCCGGGCGGCGCCCACGGCGACCACGCGGGGGCGGCCGCCCTCCTGGGGTCCGCGCTCGGCGCGGCCCTGGACGAGCTCATCCCCTGGGACCCCGGCCGGCTGCTGTGCGAGCGCGGGAGCCGGTTCCACCGCTTCGGAGTCGAGGCGGGCAACCCGGCCGGAGCGGGCGTCCCGGCCGGCACCTGAGGAGGCCGATCGTGAAGCGGAACATCGACAAGGCGGACATCGACAAACCCGGCGCGTACGAGAACGGCCGGAGTCCCACGTACATCGGGAACGGCAAGGCGCACGGCAACGGGCACGGGCACGGCAATGGCCACGGGAACGGGAACGGTTCCGGCGGCTACAACGGGACCGACTTCTCCCAGGACTTCGCCCCGTTCGGCCACCCCGACATCGGTTCGCTCTGCCACAACGTGCTGGAGCTGCTGAAAGCCGCGCCGCAGCCGCCGCTGCGGATCAGGCTCCAACAGGGCCAGATGTCATTGGAGTTGGAGTGGCCGGAACCTGCCGCGCCGGCCCCCCTGGCGTCGGCCTCTCTGACTCCTGCACCCCTGGCTCCGGCAGCCCCGGCGCCGACACCCCCCGCTCCGGCGCCCTCCCCCTCTGGCCGGCCCGTACCGCCGCCTGAGCGAGGGGCAGCGGCCTCCGCCTCAGCGGACAACCCGGCCGCCGAGACGACCCGTTACGTCCTCGCCCCGACCGTCGGCACCTTCTACCACTGCTCCGAGCCGGGGGCCGCGCCGTTCGTCGCGGTCGGCGACGAGGTCAGACCCGGGCAGCCGGTCGGCGTCCTGGAGGTCATGAAGATGATGAGCACCGTCGAGGCGGACGCCGCCGGGCTGGTCGTCGAGATCCTGGCGCCGGACGCGCACCCCGTGGAGTACGGCCAGCGCCTGATCGCCATCGAGCCGCTCGACTCCGCCGCGTCCCCCGCTCTCCCCGCGGTCCCCAAGGTCCCCGCGGTCCCCAAGGTCGCCGAGGTCCCCGCGATCGCTGAGGTCCCGGCGGTCGCCAAGGTCTCCGAGGCTTCCGAGCTCCCCAAGGCCCCCGAGGCAGAGGCCTGATCGCCATGTTCAGCTCCGTGCTCATCGCCAACCGCGGCGAGATCGCCCTGCGCATCGCCCGTGCCTGCCACGAACTCGGCATCCGCTCGGTGGCGGTGTACTCCACCGCCGACCGCGACTCCGCCGTCGTACGGTTCGCCGACGAGGCCGTGCACATCGGCCCCGCCCCCGCCAAGTCCAGCTACCTCAGCATCCCGGCGATCATCGAGGCCGCCCGGCTCTCCGGCGCCCAGGCCATCCACCCCGGGTACGGGTTCCTGTCCGAGGACCCGGACTTCGCCGACATCTGCGCGGCCAGCGGCATCACGTTCATCGGCCCGTCCCCCGAGGTGATGCTGCGGCTCGGCGACAAGGCGGCGGCCCGTACGGCGATGCACGAGGCGGGCCTGCCGGTGCTGCCCGGCAGCAGCACCGCGCTGACCACCTCGGCGGAGGCCAAGGAGACCGCCCAGCAGACCGGTTACCCCGTGATCCTCAAGGCCGTCGCGGGCGGCGGCGGGCGCGGCATGGCCGTCGTCCGCGACCCCGACGAGTTGCTCACCGCCTACCGCGAGACCCGCGCGCACGCCCGCGCGGTCTTCGGCGACGACCGCCTCTACCTCGAGAAGTACGTGGACGACGCCCGCCATGTCGAGGTGCAGGTGCTGTGCGACCGGCACGGCTCGGCGATCCACCTCGGCGAGCGCGACTGCTCGGTGCAGCGGCGCCACCAGAAGCTCCTGGAGGAAGCCCCCGCGCCCCACCTGCCCGAAGGGCTGCGCGCGGAGATGTGCGAGGCGGCCGTGCGGGGCGCGCGGGCGGTCGGCTACGAGGGCGCGGGCACCTTCGAGTTCGTGGTGACGCCCTCGCACGAGTTCTATCTGATGGAGATCAACTGCCGCCTCCAGGTCGAGCACCCGGTCACCGAGATGGTCACCGGCATCGACGTCGTACGCGAGCAGATCCTCGTCGCGGCCGGCCTGCCGCTGAGCGTGCGCCAGGCGGACGTGACGACGCGCGGGGTGGCGGTGGAGTGCCGCGTCAACGCCGAGGACCCGGACCGGGACTTCGCCCCGACCCCCGGCCTGCTCTACGAGTTCGTGCCCCCGGGCGGCCCCTTCGTACGGGTCGACACCCACAGCTACTCGGGCTGGCGGGTGGGCCCGGACTACGACTCGCTGCTCGCGAAGGCGGTCGTCTGGGCCCCCGACCGGCCCCAGGCGATGGCCCGCATGGATCGCGCGCTGGAGGAGTTCCGCGTCGGCGGAGAGGGGGTGCGCACGACGATCGGCTTCCTGCGGCGGGCGCTGTCCCACCCGGAGTTCCGCGCCGGCCGGCACACGACGGGGCTGGTCGCGAAAATGGCCGCCGAGGAGGAACTGGGCTCCTCGGCGACCGATCGCTTCTGAACTCCGGGACCTGTCCCGGGACTCCTACCCCGGAACCGTGCTCTCGAAGGCGTGCAGGTAGGCGTTGACCGGGCGGACGCCGCCGACCGTGAGACCGGCCTCCTTCATCCGGGTCATCATGCTGTCCTTGGTGTGCTTCGCGCCCCCGACGTTGAGGAGCAGCAGCAGGTCCATGGCGCTGGTGAACCGCATCGAGGGGCTGTCGTCCACGAGGTTCTCGATGACCACGACCCGTGCCCCGGGCGGCGCGGCCGCGACGACGTTGCCCAGCGTCCTGCGCGTACTCTCGTCGTCCCACTCGAGGATGTTCTTGATGATGTACATGTCGGCCTTGACCGGGATCCCGCTCCGGCAGTCACCGGGCACGATCCGTACGCGGTGGGCGAGTTCGCCGCCTTCCCGCAGCCGCGGGTCGGCCTTGGCGACCACGGCGGGCAGGTCCAGCAGCATGCCCTCCACGTCCTGGTGCTTCTCCAGCAGGCTGGCCAGCACGTGGCCCTGACCGCCGCCGATGTCCGCGACCACCGAGACGCCCTTGAGGTCGAGGAGGGCGGCGACATCCTCGGCCGACTGGCGGCTGGAGGTGGTCATGGCCCGGTTGAAGATCTGGGCCGACTCGGGCGCGTCCTCGTGCAGGTACTCGAAGAAGCCCTTGCCGTAGAGGTCCTGGAACACGCTCCGGCCGGTCCGTACCGCCTCGTCCAGCCGCGGCCACGCGTCCCAGGTCCAGGGCTCGGTGCACCACAGGGCGATGTAGCGGAGGCTGTTGGGAGCGTCCTCGCGCAACTGCCGTGACATGGGGGTGTGGACGAACCGGCCGTCCTCGGTCTCCGCGAAGATCTCATGGCTGGCCAGGGCGCGGAGCAGCCGCCGCAGGGACCGCGGATCGGCCTGCACCTCGGCCGCGAGTTCGTCGGCCGAGACGGGGGCGTCCCCCAAGGCGTCGGCCACGCCCAGCCGGGCCGCCGCGCGGACGGCGGCTGCGCACGCGGCCGCGAAGGCCAGTTCCCGCAGGCGCATGGCCGGTTGGGGGGTGGAGGTCTCGGAGGTCATGCCGACTCCATTTCTCGTTTTGTTGTTGTCATGAGGGCTTGCTGTCGTGAGGGGGGCTGTGG
>NZ_LIQY01000639.1:0-4136 GCF_001418495.1 Streptomyces pathocidini
AGGCAGGGCTGTACGGGAGTCAGGCCCGGGCGAGGGCGTCCTTGCGCAGGAACCGGCGCAGCCGGTCCAGCGGCCAGGTGTTGATCACGTCCTCCGCGGTGAGCCAGCCGCGCTGCGCCGTGCCGACCCCGTAGCGCAGGTTCGCCAGGTGGAGCGGGGCGTGGGCGTCGGTGTTCACGGCGAACTTCACGCCGTACCGCTTGGCGCGCAGGATGTGGTCGTCGCACAGGTCGAGGCGGTCGGGGTGGGAGTTGATCTCCAGGGCGGTGCCGGTGCGGGCGCAGGCGGCGAAGACCGCGTCGAGGTCCATGTCGAGGGCGGGCCGCTTGCCGATGATCCGGGTCGTGGGGTGTCCGATGATGTTGACCTCCGGGTGCTCGCAGGCGGTGACCAGGCGCCGGGTGAGGGCGTCCCGCCCCTGGTTGAAGTGCGAGTGCACCGAGGCCACACAGAGGTCGAAGCCCGCCAGGAATTCCGGCGGCCAGTCCACCGAACCGTCGGCGTCGATGTTGAGCTCGGTGCCGTGCAGCAGCCGCATCTTCCGGTGCTTGCCGTCGAGTTCGCGTACCCGCTCGCGCTGGGCCAACACCTTCTCGTCGGTCATCCGCTGCATGGACAGGTTCGGGGCATGGTCGGTGATCGCGTAGTAGCGCAGACCGCGCCGGGCTGCGGCCTCGACCATCTCCTCCAGCGGGGCGAGGCCGTCGGTGAGGTCGGTGTGGGTGTGCAGGTCACCGCGGATGTCGGCCTCCTGGATCAGCTCGGGCAACTCGCCGCGCAGCCCCGCGGCGACCTCCCCGCGGTCCTCGCGCAGGGTCGGCGGGATCCAGGGCAGTCCGAGGCGGGCGTAGACCTCCTCCTCGGTCCGGGAGACGACCTTGCGGCCGCTCTTGGCATGGAACAGGCCGTACTCGGAGAGCTTGAGCTTGTGGTGCACGGCCATCTCGCGGGTCCTGATGTTGTGCGGCCTGGAGCCCGTGAAGTACTGGAGGCCCGCGCCCCAGGAGTCGGGGGGTACGACGCGCAGGTCGACCTGGAGGCCCTTGGCCGTGCGGATGGAGGTCTTCTTCTCGCCGCGGGCGATGACCTCGGCGGTGCCCGGAAGCCGGGTGAAGGCGGCCATGAACGGCCCGGATCCGCGCGCGGCCACGAGGATGTCCACGTCGCCGATCGTCTCGCGCATCCGCCGCAGCGACCCGGCGTACGTACAGCGCTCGCAGCCGGTGATCGCGGACAGCTCGGCAACGATGTCCTCGGCCACCTCCATGGCGACGTTGAGCGGTACCCGGTCGCCCGCGGCCTGCATCAGCGCGATGCCGTGCAGGATGTTCTCCTCGGTCTTCGGCCCGAACCCCTTGAGGTCGCGCAGCCGCTCCTGGTGGATGGCGTCGAGGAGTTGGGGCACCGAGGAGATGTGCAGGTCCTGGTAGAGCAGCATGGCCTTCTTGGGGCCGAGGGTGGGGATGCCCATCAGCTCGCGCACGCCCGGCGGGATCTTGGACCTGACGTCCTCGACGGCGGGCATACGGCCGGTGCGCAGGTACTCGGTGACCTTTTCGGCGATCGACCTGCCGACGTTGGGGATCTCCTGGAGGCCCTTGGCGTCGAGCCGGGAGACGTCGGCGTGGTAGCCGCCGACGGCGCGTGCGGCCTTCTCGTAGGCGCGGGCCTTGAACGCGTCTCCGCCGGTGATCAGCACGAGGTCGGCGTACTCCTGGAGCAGCGCCTCGACCTCTTCGTTGGGCCGGACCACACGGCCATTTTAGGCGGATGAGGGGGATCCGGCGCCGGCTGGAGGCCATCGCGGCCCGTGCGGTCCCTCCGCAGTCCTCCGCGGCCGGGGACCTTGCCCCGGCAGCCTTCGCGGGCCCGGCTTCCGGACCCGCGAGGACAGGGCACCCGCTCGGCTACATGGCCAGGTGCGCCCGGAGATGCGTGACCTCCTCTATCTCGACTCCGGCTTTCGTCAGCAGCTGGCGCGCCAGTTCGTTGAGCGCTCTGGCGGCCGCGATCTCCTCACCGACCCGTGGCTGTTCCGGGTCGTCGGGGTGCTTGTTGGCCCGCCCGTGGGCCCGCAGCTCCGTGCCGTCGTGGAGCCGAAGCATCACGGCCGCTTCGGTCTTGGTGTCGATCTCGCGGAACTCCAGGTCGATGTGCCATCCGACGATGGTTTCCATGGCTTTCACCTCCAGCGTCACTTTCCAGAATGCGCCCCGAGGTGCCCCAGGAACCAGTCCCTGGCCAGATCGCACACCGCGTCCAGCGCGCCCGGCTCCTCGAAGAGGTGCGTGGCGCCGGGGACGACCTCCAGCCGGTTCTCGCACCGCAGCCTGGACTGCGCCTGCCGGTTGAGGTCGACGACGGTCTCGTCGGCGCCGCCAACGATCAGCAGCGTGGGGGCGCGTACGTCGCGCAGGCGGTCACCGGCGAGGTCGGGGCGGCCACCGCGGGAGACCACGGCGGCGACGCCGGGGCGGCCCTCGGGGTCGCGCTCGGAGGCGGCCCAGAGCGCGGCGGCCGCGCCGGTGCTGGCGCCGAAGTACGCGACGGGGAGGCGGTGTTGGCGGCGCAGCAGGCGGGTGGCCTCGGCCAGGCGGCGGGCCAGGGTCTGCACGTCGAAGACGTTGGCGCGGTCCAGTTCCTCGGCGGGGGTGAGCAGGTCGAACAGCAGGGTGCCCAGGCCCGCCCGGTTGAGGGCCGCGGCCACGGCCCGGTTGCGAGGGCTGCGGCGGCTGCTGCCGCTGCCGTGCGCGAAGGCGACGACGCCCGGGGCGCCGGAGGGCAGGTGCAGGTCGCCGGTCAGGTGTACGCCGTCGGAGGGGACGGGGATCTCGACCTCCCGTACGACAGGGCCGGGGGCGGGGTTGACGATGCGGTCGCCGGGGTTTCCTGGGTTGTCTCCTGGATTGCCGGGGTTTCCGGGATGGCCAGAGCTCCCTGGGTTGCCCGGGCCGCCCTGGCTGCGGGTGGCCTCCGTGTGCTGGGCGAGCAGCTCCACGACTTCGCCGTCCGAGGTCTGGGAGAAGTCCTCGTACCACTCCCCCACCGCGAAGAACGCGGCGGGCGTGGACAGGCAGACCAGCTCGTCCACCTCGGCGCGCAGCCCGGCGGCGGCGTCGGGCGGGGCGACGGGCACGGCGAGTACGACGCGGCGGGCGCCGTGCTCCTTGGCGACGCGGCAGGCGACGGAGGCGGTCGCGCCGGTCGCGACGCCGTCGTCCACGACGACGGCCGCACGGCCGGTGAGCTCGACGCGCGGGCGGCCACGCCTGAACCGGTCGGCCTGGCGGCGGAGTTCGGCCTCCTCGGTGCGCTCGACGGCGGCCAGGGACGCGGGGTCCACCCGCCCCATCCGCACGATGTGCTCGTGCACGATGCGCACGCCGTCCTCGCCGATGGCGCCGAAGCCGAGCTCGCGGTGGGTGGGGACGCCGAGCTTGCGGACGAGGATCACATCGAGCGGGGCGCCGAGCGCCCGGGCCACCTCGTACGCCACGGGCACTCCGCCGCGTGGCAGGCCGAGCACGACGGGGCGCTCGCCGCGCAGGTGCTCCAGCTGTGCCGCGAGGAGGCGGCCGGCTTCGGTGCGGTCGGTGAACATGCTGCACCCCCGGTCCGGCGAGGCGAGGAGAGGAGCGGATCCCACGGACTGGCTACGCCTCCCATGGTCCTATATCCGCCGATTCAACCCAAAGCGGCCCGGATTCTGGCGGCGGTCTCGGCCGCCTCGGCGTCGTCCGCGTACCGCGTGCGCGGCCAGAAGAAACCGCGCAGGCCGTCCTTGCGGTTGCGGGGGACGACATGGACGTGGAAGTGGGGTACGGACTGGCTGACCCGGTTGTTCGCCGCGACGAACGAGCCGGCGGCGGCCATCGCCCGCTCCACGGCGCCGGTGATCCGCCGCACCCGCCCGAAGAACGGCCCGACGTCGGCCTCCGGGAGATCGGTGAGCGTCTCGACGTGCCGTCGGGGGACGACGAGGGTGTGGCCGGGGAACAGGGGGCGGGCGTCCAGGAACGCCACGACGGCGGTGTCCTCGAAGACCGTATGGCTCGGCACGTCGCCCGCCACGACGGCGCAGAACTTGCAGTCGTCCACGCCTCCACTATCGGGGCGCGCCCACGGCGTGGCGAACG
>NZ_LIQY01000639.1:4216-4422 GCF_001418495.1 Streptomyces pathocidini
CGCGGGTGCCCCCCGGCAGACCGAGCGGGATGTGCCCGTCGAGGTGGCGCCGTTCGACACCGACGGGCGGTATCGGCTCGTCCATCTGCGGGGGCATGGATGGGAGCCGCTGGAGCGGGAGGAGTTCGAGCCGCGGGTGCAGCAGCTCTTCCCGGACCTCGACCTGGACGACCCCGACCAGGTCCACTGGTCGGACCGCCCGGGCG
>NZ_LIQY01000064.1 GCF_001418495.1 Streptomyces pathocidini
AGTTGGGCGTTCTCGGGACGGTCCGCGCCCAGGGAGAGGGCCAGCAGCAGCACGGCGTCGATGGGGTTGGAGCGGGGGGCGAGGGGTCGGCGCTGCCAGCCGGAGCGTGGTGGGGCGGCCGACAGTTGGCCGTTGGTGTCGGGGTGGAGGTACGCGGTGCGCAGGTCCCAGCGCACGAGGAGGTTCTGCCCTTGTCCGGGGACGCGTACCTGGGCGTAGCCGGTGCGTGTGGTCCAGTCGACGCGGCCGGTGAGTTGCACGGTACGTCCGGCGGCGGGGACGGTGGCGTGGATCCGGCCACGTACGCGCTGGTAGTTGAGGAATCGTACGGTGGACATCAGGTCGGCTTCGGATGGGGTGAGCGGGCGAGGCCCCGCCGCCGACTGCTTGCCCCGGCCGTCGTCTCCGCCGCATCCGGCCAGGACGAGGGCGAGTCCGGCCGCACCCGTGGCGAGGAGGGCACGGCGGCGCATCACGAGCCGCTCCGGCTGTGGGCGGCCAGTAGATCGCGGCCCGGCAGCGGGACACGGTCCGCGTCGACGGGGCCGGGCAGGCCGGTGGCAGGGCGTACGGGGGCGGTGGCGCCGCCGGGCATCTGCGGCTGCTGCGGGGGCTCGGGCACCATGCGGAAGGGGATCCCGGCAGGTGCGGCCGGCTGCGTGGGCGGTGTCGCGGACGTCATCACCGGGCCGTCGGCGTCGGTGGAGCACTGCGGCTGGGCGGCGAGGGCCTTGGGGGCCGTGGTGGACAGGGCGTTGTCCGTGAGGCAGTTGCCCTTGCCGGGGGCGCGGTCGCTGGCCGCGTGCACTGCGTCGACTCCATTGCGGCTGAAGGTGTTCGAGCTGATCGTGTTGCCGGTGGGCGGGACGTCTTCGGCGGACATGAGGACGAGTCCAGCGCGCGGGTTCCCCTCGATCCGGTTGTTGCGCACGGTATTGCGCTGACTGCCCGCGAGGCCGATGCCGATGCCGAAGCCTCCGTCGGCCTGCTGGGGTGTCTTCGGCTCGGCGTTGTCGGTGATGAGATTGCCCGCCACGACGGCGCTGTGTTGGGGAACAAATGCCTCCAGATAGTCGGAGTTAACCGTCATACCGACACGGTTGTGGGTGAGACGGTTGCGCAGTACCCACATCTTCTCGCTGGCGTTGGTGCCCTCGTAGCCGACGGCGTTGTACTCGGCGACGTTGTCGCTCACCACGACATTGCACGGCTTGCACTGGCCGACGTACAGACCCGAATCGGCGCCGCCGGAGGTGTGGTTGTGGTCCAGTCGTCCGTTGTGCGCATTGAAGGCGTAGATGCCGTAGAGGCCGTTGCGGGCGGAGGTCACATAGCTGACCCGGAAGCCTTGCAGCGGCGGGGACTTCTCCGGGTCCAGGCGCTCGTAGCCGCTGCTCCCGCGGGCCAGGCCCTGCCCGTCCTGTGACTCCATGCCGGTCACCAGCACACCGTTGAGCAGGTGGTCGCGGACGGTGAGGTTCTCCACCGCCACGCCGGAGCCGGTCACGACGACGCCGTTGCGCCGCGTGCCCTGCCCGTCGATAATCACGCGGTTGCGGTCGGTGCCCCGCAGCACGATGCGGTCGGCGGGGATTCGTACGGTCTCGTGGTAGACGCCGGGCGAGACCAGGACCAAGTCGCCGGGCCGGGCACGTCCGACAGCGATGCCGATCGTGCGGGCGTCCCGCGGCACCCGGATGGTCTGCGGCGTACGGGCCTTGGCTGCGCCTTCCTCCTCGTTGGACGGTGCACAACCCGCCGCCGCGAGAAGCATGCCGAGCAGGCAGATGAACAGGGCGATACGACCTCGGAACACAGTTCACCTTCAACGGTTTCTGAGATGACATTGAGGAGGAATTGCTAACAACTACCCCTCAATGCTGGCAAGATAGAGTAATGGATCAGTTACGTGGCGTACCGCGTAGGGGACTGCTCATGGGGGGTGCGCTGGCCGCGGCGTCCTCTCTGGCGGCCTGCCAGGCCCAGGGCCCGCCCCCGGAACGGAAGTCCGCCGACGACGCCCCCCGTCCATCGCCGCCCGTGCGTCCGACAGGCTTCACGCAAGCGGGAGTTGACAGACCCGATACGCCCCAGGAACACCTCGGCCTCGTGGTGCTCGACCTCGCCCCGGCCCACGAGGGCGGCGAAGTGGCCAAGGTGATCGCAGACCTGGGCCGGTGCGTGCAGCGGATGACCAGGGGCAGCCATCCTCATATGGCCGGGCTGGCCCAGGGCGATATGACCGTGACGGTCGGCATCGGGCCCCGCCTCGTCTCCGGCGCTGGGCGCGAGCTGCCCGGCGCCGCCCGGCTGCCCGCCTTCGCCCGCGACAAGATCCCCGATGCGGCCCGCGATGGCGACGTTCTGCTCCAGATCTGCGGCTCGGACCCCCTGGTGGTCAGCTGTGCGGAGGCGGCCTGCACCGCGGCGCTGACCGACGCGGGGGCGCGCGTGCGCTGGTCGCAGCAGGGGTTCCGGCCCCCGGCAGGACCGCACGCCGGGCGCAACCTCCTCGGCTTTCCCGACGGGATCATCGTGCCCAAGGGGCCGGAGCAGATGCGGCGTGAGGTGTGGCTCGAGGACCCGGGCCCGGTGGCCGGTGGCACGATCGCCGTGGTGCGCCGGCTGCGCATCGCCACCGACCGCTTCCTGACCCAGCCCGTGCACCGTCAGGAGGAGATCATCGGCCGACGGCGCTCCGACGGGGCGCCGCTGAGCGGAGGCGGTCCCGAGGCTGAGGTGGACCTGGGGGCCAAGGCTCCCGACGGCCGCTATCGGGTACCGTCCATGGCCCACGCCCGCCGCGCCAACCCGCTCGCCTCCGGCAGCGGACTGATGCTGCGCCGCAGCTACAGCTACCGCAACGGGCCGGACGACACCGGCCTGGTCTTCATTAGCTTCCAACGCGAACTCCGTACGTTCGTCGCCACCCAGCAGCGGCTCGACGAGGGCGATGACTTGATGGCGTTCACCACGGCCACGGCCTCTGGCACCTTCCTGGTCCTGCCGGGCTTCGATGCCGAACATCCCTTGGGGGAGAGCCTGCTGGACGGGTGAGACATGGGCGGTGCGCCCCCTGGAGGGAGGCGCACCGCTGCGGGACGGGTGCTCTTGGTCAGCGGGCGTAGTACATACCCGCGTCGAGGTTGTGCTTGACCGAACCCCAGTTACCGACGCGGAACACATCGGTCTCCGCGGTGTTGTCGGAGTTCCTGTTGAATTCCACCTTGGAGTCGATCGTCGAGTTCCCGCCAGGGTCGTCCTCGTACGGGTTGGTCCAGCGCAGCCTGCTGATCTGCGGGTTGGGCCGTCCGATGGGCACATTGGTCAGGTCCGCGGTGCTCTTGTCGAACCGCAGCTTGTACTCGCCCTGCTCGGTCAGGGCGGGCACGTCGAGCGAGCTGAAGTAGTACTCGCCCTTGGCGTTGGTGGTCGTCGTGGCGAGCGGTGTGCCGTTCTCGGACAGGAGGGTGACGGTGATGCCGGGGATCCCGGCCCATTCGTCGGGATTCTGGGTGCCGGGCTGCGGGTCGTACCAGACGCGGTTGCCGATCTGGATGGGCGGCTCGTCGCACAGGTACTCCAGGTCGCCCAAGCCGTTGGCCTTGGCGAAGGCGCCGTTGTCCAGAGCCTGGAGATACTGGATGCCGTAGCCTTGCTGGTCGGCGGCGCCGCTGGTGCGGTCGTGCCAGTTCACCCCTCCGGACGTGATCGCTTGCGCGGGGTCCATGTACGTACTGGCGATCTTGCCGTCCTGTAGGGAGAGGGCCAGCGCGCCCTGTGCCCGTTCGCCGTGACCGGACCAGTTGTCGCCGTGGTAGAACTCGTCGGCGCCGTCGCCCGGGTTGGTCGGGCAGCCACCGGTGCCCTCCCAGACAAGGGTGCCCGCGGCCGTGCGGCACACCTTGGTGATGTCACCGGCCGTGGCAGTGGTGTCCAGTGTGGGGTACGCCGGGTTGGGGTTGATCATTTGGTAGCCGCCCAAGTCGCCCTGACGGTCGCGGAAACCCAGTGCCAGGTCGCCGTTGGCCTCGACGGCGATGTCGCTGAGCATCGGCTGCGGGCGGGCGGGGGTGCCGTTGACGGACGCAGGGTACTGGTTTGGGTCGTCCGACGTCCAGGGCGTCCACTTGGCGGAGATCCCCGGGGTCAGGTCACCGCGTGTGTGGTTCAACTGCTCGTCCAGCACCGGTGAGTTGGAGAACGTCAGCGTCCCGGGGTCGTACGTCCAGACCACGGCCCGCAGGTCACCGGCGTTCTGGGTGGACTGCGCGGAGCACACTCCGCCGACGTACACGACACCGTCGCGCACTCCGAGGCCCATCGGCCGCCAGTCGGCAGGGCCGTTGCAGCCTGGGTCGGGGATGTCGATGCTCGACGTCGGCAAGGTCGTGGGCGGGGGCGTCTGGGTCGCGTCGAAGGTGTAGAGCTTGCGGTCGTACATGTTGACGACGTAGAGCTCGTCGCCCTTCTCTGAGAGGTCGATGTCTCCGAGCCCTTCCTTGCCGACAGCTTTGATGAAGTCGGCGTCGTAGCGGGCGGTGTTGGTGTTGTGCGGGGTGCTGCCGGCATTCAGGACAGCGAAGGTGGTGGTGGCACCGCCGCCGCGCGGCGTCACATAGATCGCACCCTGCCTGTCCGGCCCATAGGAGGTGGCGCGCTTGGCATAGGCGCCCTGGAAGATGCGCCGCTGCTTCTTGTCGTAAGCCAGGCCGTAGGTCGCGCCTGTGTCGCCCTTGGTGTTGAGGGCGACGGGCTGGGGCGCACCGGCGTTGCTGTTGCCGCGCCAGTTGTTCTGGAAGGTCACTAGGCCGCGCGAGGTGTCGCTCTTGAGCATGTCCTGCTGGCAAGAGGTCGTCAGGTCGGCATTGACCTGGCAGTAGTCCGCCGTGTTCCACACGCCGAACCGCACCGTCTGCGACTGATCGGCCACGTTGACGTAGGTGACCGCGGTGGAGAGGTCCCTGCCCCCGAAGGCAGGCTGCAGATAGTCCGGAAGACTGCTGGTCACCAGCTCCAACCGGAACTCTCCATCGGTTCCCGCGGTGGGCACATCGACGGTGCCGTCCGCGTTGGTGGTGACGATGAAGCTGTTGTCATCGGCGTCGGTGACCCGGACCTGGATCCCGGCCACGCCTACCTCACGAGCCGCCGTGTACCGGCCGTCGGCGTCCACGTCGCGGATGACGCTGACCGTCAGTGTGCCGGGCGCGGCGAACGCCGACGTCGGCCCCGTCAAGGCCAGCAAGGTCAGAGCGGCTCCCAAGCCGAACCCGGCCCGCAACGCGCCTTTCGTCGTTTTTCTCAACGGAAATCCCCTATCGCGATTAGTGGATGGGGCGGCTTCGCTGCGGAATTCCACATGCCGCCACACAAATACAGCGGCATGTGACGAGCGGCTCGAGCGCGAATTCTTCCCATGTCCCGGAACGAGAGGCCGCTCACGAATTCGAGCGAAGCGGCCTGCCGGACGGGGAACTGCACACAGGGAAGACTCCGGTCGGTCAGAAAAATCAGGGCGCCGTATTCTGCGCACCATCCGGATCGACCTGCTCAGCACGGCCGCGACCGTGATGCACAGCAGCCCCGCACCGTCCATGAGTCAACGGATGAGGCATTACGGTATGCCGACCGCCGCGAAAGAGGATTCGCCGGCAACTCCGTGATTACGCCCTGTCCTTGGCATGGCAACAGACTGGCGGGGGCACCCGAGCAGCGCAACCGGCCGTTTCGCATCCGGCCATTCCGGACGGCCCCGACCGGAAGGCTCGGCCGTACGAAACTCGAATGACCTCGACGAGCGGAATGACGTTCCCGGAAGCCGACTTCGTGGCCTGAAGTGTGGCCTTGACACCATCGGCCCCGACGGCACGGTGACCCTGGCATACGTGCGGCGATGCCTCCACCACGCCGGAACGCGCCGCATGGCCTCCCCGGACGCCCGCGTACGCTCCTTCTGATCCAGCCACGAACTTACTTTAGGTTACAATCCACAGGCTTACCGTCATCAATCTGGACACCCCTTCCCCAAAGTGGCTTGATTCCTTACCGAGCACGCTCACTACACCAACGCGCCCTTGCAGCACCCCAAAACGCTTCCCACCCGCCCGTCCATGCGATGTGAGGCACCAAGTTGCGGGTGGCGTCCACTCGGAATCCAGGCCCGCTCGGCCGGCACCTTCGAGCTCGCGACCCAGCAACCTTGACACCGGCCGCCAGCCCGTGATTTCGCGGCATGAGACGGTCAACCCGAGAGGATCAGCTCAGCCTCGGCCACCCAGTACGCGCCACCCCACGGCCCCACACCTCTGAACAGATTCCCGATTCAGGGGACTAGCGGGGCAACCCGTCGACCGGGTGGATCAGGTGTTTGGTTTCCTGGAAGTGGTGGAGGGCCTGGGGGCCGTTGAGGCGGCCCAGGCCTGATTGCTTGTAGCCGCCTTCTTCGGATTCGTCGAGGACGACGGCCCAGGTGTTGGTCCAGACCGTGCCCGCCGTGAGTTCGCGGGCGACGCGGAGAGGGCGGTCCACGTCGCGGGACCAGATGGCGGCCGCCAGACCGAAGGGGGTGGCATTGGCCGAGGCGATCGCCTCGGGCTCGTCCTCGAAGAGTTCGAAGGTGGCGACCGGGCCGAAGATCTCGCGTTGGACGATCGCCGCGGTGGGTTCGGTCACCTCCAGCAGGCTGGGGCCCAGGAACGCGCCCGCGCGCTCACCGCGTAGCAGGGGTTCGGCCGAGGCGGCCACCGCCTCCTCGACCGCCTCGTCCACGCGTTGCGCCGCCGCCGCGTCGATGAGCGGCCCCATCTCTGTGGCCGGGTCGTCCCCGGGGCCGAGTTTGACCGCGCTGAGCTCGTTCACCAGGCGTTCCCGTAGCTCGCCGGCGATGGACCGCTGGGCCAGCACCCGGCTGCCCGCCATGCAGAACTGACCCGCGAAGGTGGTGATGGCCCTGGTCAGGACCGGGACGGCCGCGTCCAGGTCGGCGTCGCCGAAGACGATCATCGGGGTCTTGCCGCCGAGTTCCAGGGACAGCGACTTCAGGGTGGGCGCCGCGCGTTCCATGATGGTCCGGCCCACCTCCGTCGAGCCGGTGTAGCTGATGGCCGCCACGTCGGGGGAGGCGACCAGCCATGGGGCTCCCTCGTTCCCCGACTCGGTGAAGGTGTTGACGACACCGGGTGGAAGGGACGCCGCCGAGGCCACCGTCTCGCTGAACAGCCCGGCCGTCAGGCCCACTTGGCCCGGCATCTTCACCACCGCCGTGCAGCCCGCGGCCAGGGCGGGAGCCAGGGCGCGGACGGCCAGGACGACCGGCGAGTTCCACGGGGTGATGATGCCCGCGACTCCGGCCGGCTCCCGTAAGGTCATCGCGTACAGGCCCGGACCGGCCTCCAGTGCCCGGCCGTGGTCGGTGAGGGCCAGCGCCGCATAGTAGCGCAGTTTGGGGATGGCGAGGTCGAGTTCGAAGGCCGCCTGGGTCAGGGTCTTGCCGTTCTCGCGGGCCAGCAGCTCGATGAACCGGGCGCGGCGGGCCGCCAGTTGGTCGGCGAGCTCGTTCAGCGCCCTGGCCCGCAGTCTCCGGTCGCGCGGCCAGCCCGTCGAGGTGAAGGCCCGGTGGGCGGCCGCGACCGCCTCCCGCGCCTCCGGCGCCCCGCCGTCGGCGAAGGTGCCCAGCGTGCGGCCGGTGGCGGGGTTCACGGACGGGGTGCGGGTCGCCGAGTCGCGCCACTGGCCGTCGATGAGATGGCGGGCGTGGGGAAGGGCCGGGGAGTGGCGGGTCATGGGGTCCTCTTCGGTAACGGGGTTGCCAGGTCGAGGCGTTCGAGGATCGGGGCGTCGCTGAAGCGGAACAGGTCCAGTTCCTCGGCCGCGGCGAGGCTCAGGCCCGCCCACGACGGCACCACGAAGAGGTCGCCCCGGGACACCCGCCACGCCTGCTCCCCGATCCGGGCCGTGCCGCTGCCCTGGAAGACCTGCCACACGGCCGAGCCGACCTCTCGCTCGGGTACGAACTCGGCCTCGGCGCGCAGCCGGTGGAACTCCGCGCGGATCGTCGGCAGGATGTCACCGCCGGTGGTCGGGTTCGTGAAGCGCACCGCGGCGTGGTCAGGCCCCAGGGCGCCCGGAAGGCCCTCGTCCGCGAGGGCCAACTGCTCGGTGAGCGCCGCGTCGGTGTGCTCCCAGCGGTACGCGGCGAGCGGGGAGGCGGGCAGTTCGGCGGGGCCGGTCGCGGGCCGCAGGCCGGGGTGCGCCCAGAGCCGCTCGGAGCGCGACCGCGCGGGCGTCGAGATGTCCGTGATCCGCTCCGCGCCGTACTCGAAGAACCCCGCGTCGACGGCGGTCGTGAACGGGACGTCCAGGCCGTCGAGCCAGGCCATCGGGGCGTCGGTGGCGTTGTGGTGGCCGTGGAAGTGGCGGCCGGGGGTCAGCAGCAGGTCGCCGCGGCGCATCGCGACCGGGTCGCCGTCGACGACGGTCCAGACGCCCTCGCCCTCGATGACGAACCGGAAGGCGTTCTGGGTGTGCCGGTGCTCGGGCGCCTGCTCGCCGGGGCCGAGGTACTGGATCGCGGCCCAGAGCGTGGAGGTGGCATAAGGCAGCCCGCCAAGGCCCGGGTTGGCCAGGGCGAGGGCTCGCCGCTCCCCGCCCCTGCCGACGGGGACCAGTTCGCCGGCGCGCTCGGCCAGCGGCAGCAGGCGGCCCCAGCGCCAGACGTGCGGTACGGCACGCGGGGCGGGGTGGTGCGGCATGAGGTCACCGGTCGCGGTCCACAGCGGTACGAGCCGCTGGTGCGCGAAGTCCTGGTGCAGTGCGCGGAGTTGGTCGGAGGGGGCCGGTTGCTCTGTCGGTGAGGACGGCATGGCGCAACCGTAGGGACGCACGTCCGGGGCAGAACATACTTTTCTGCTGTGCAGAACAAACCCGCCTACGCCATCGCATCGGTCGACAAAGCTCTGCATCTGGCCCAGTTGCTCCAGCAGGAGGGGGCGCTGCGCGTGACCGACGCGGCGGAGCGGCTCGGCCTGGCCCGCTCGACCGTCCACCGGCTGCTGGCCATGCTCGTCCACCGCGGCTTCGCCGAGCGGGACGAGCACCGCCGCTACCTCCCCGGCCCGCTGCTCCGTCCTGCCCCGCGACCCGCGGACGCGATCCCGAGCACGGGGATCACGGCGCTGCGGCGGGCCGCCCTTCCCCATCTGCGCACGCTGGTCTCCCGGACCGGGGAGACCGCCACCGTCCAGGTACGGGCCGGGGCTCAGACGCGTTTCGTCGCCACCGTGGAGTGCCGCCGGGTGCTGCGCGTCGGCGACCGGGACGGCCGGGCGCTGCCCGCCCATCTGACCTCGGGAGGCAAGGCGCTGCTGGCCGCGCTGGCGCCCTGGGAACTGGCCGAGGTCTATCCCGGGTCCCGCCCGCCGGAGGCCCCGTACGGCCCGGGCCCGGACTTCGACCCGGCACGGCTGCGGCGGGAACTGGCCCTCGTACGCGAGCGTGGCTTTGCGCTCAACGACCAGCGGACCGAGCCCGGGCTGACCGCCCTGGGCGTTCTGGTCCGCGAACCGGGCGGGGCCCCGTACGCGGCGGTGTGCCTGGCGCTGCCCTCCGTGCGCTTCCACCGGGACCGGCTGCCGGAGTGGGTCCGCGAGCTGGCCCGCACGGCCGCCCTGGTCGAGCGGGAACTGGCGCGGGGCTGAGGCGGCCGGGCGCCTAGCGCTCGGTCACCCGGCCCTCCTCGACCTCCACCCGGCGCGTGACGTGGACCGCGTCCAGCATGCGGCGGTCGTGGGTCACCAGGAGGAGCGTGCCCTCGTAGGAGGACAGGGCTGATTCGAGTTGTTCGATGGCGGGGAGGTCCAGGTGGTTGGTGGGTTCGTCCAGGACCAGGAGGTTGACGCCTCGGGCCTGGAGGAGGGCCAGGGCCGCGCGGGTGCGCTCGCCCGGGGAGAGGGTGGAGGCGGGGCGCAGGACGTGGGCCGACTTGAGGCCGAACTTGGCCAGGAGGGTGCGGACTTCGGCCGGCGGCAGGTCCTCCACCGCCGCGCCGAACGCGTCCATCAGCGGCTCCTCGCCGAAGAACAGCGCCCGGGCCTGGTCGACCTCGCCGACCACCACGCCGGGGCCCAGCGACGCCTGGCCCGCGTCCGGTTCGGCGCGGCCCAGCAGGGCGGCCAGGAGCGTCGACTTGCCGGCGCCGTTCGCGCCGGTGATCGCCACCCGGTCCGCCCAGTCGATCTGGAGGTCCACGGGTCCGAGGGTGAAGGACCCGCGCCTGAGCGTGGCTCCGCGCAGAGTGGCCACGACCGCGCCGGATCGCGGCGCCGCCGCGATGCTCATGCGCAGTTCCCACTCCTTGCGCGGTTCCTCGACCGCGTCGAGGCGCTCGATCAGCCGCTCGGTCTGCCGCGCCTTGGCCGCCTGCTTCTCGCTCGCCTCGGTGCGGAACTTGCGGCCGATCTTGTCGTTGTCGCTCGCCTTGCGGCGGGCGTTCTTCACGCCCTGGCTCATCCAGTTGCGCTGGGTCCTGGCGCGCGCCTCCAGGGAGGAGCGGGTGTCCGCGTACTCCTCGTACGCCTCGCGCGCGTGGCGCCGCGCCACCTCGCGCTCCTCCAGGTAGGCCGCGTAGCCGCCGCCGTAGAGGTTGACCTGCTGCTGGGCCAGGTCGAGTTCGAGGACCTTGGTGACGGTGCGGGTGAGGAACTCGCGGTCGTGGCTGACCACGACCGTGCCCGCGCGCAGGCCGGCCACGAAGGCCTCCAGGCGGTCGAGTCCGTCCAGGTCCAGGTCGTTCGTGGGCTCGTCCAGCAGGAAGACGTCGTAGCGGCTGAGCAGCAGGGAGGCCAGTCCGGCGCGGGCCGCCTGACCGCCGGAGAGGGCGGTCATCGGCCGGTCGAGGCCGACGGTGAGGCCGAGGCTGCCGGCGACCTCCTCGGCACGGTCCTCCAGGTCGGCCCCGCCGAGGCCGAGCCAGCGCTCCAGCGCCACCGCGTACGCGTCGTCGGCGCCGGGCGCGCTGTCCACCAGCGCCTGGGTGGCCTCGTCCAGGTCCCGCTGCGCCGCGGCCACTCCCGTACGGCGGGCCAGGAACTCCCGTACGGTCTCCCCCGGCCGCCGCTCGGGCTCCTGCGGCAGGTGGCCGACGGCGGCGGTGGGCGGGCTGAGGCGCAGGGCGCCGTGCTCGGGGGTGTCGAGTCCGGCGAGCAGCCGCAGCAGGGTCGACTTCCCGGCGCCGTTGGCGCCGACGAGGCCGATCACGTCCCCGGGCGCGACGACCAGGTCGAGTCCGGAGAAGAGCGAGCGGTCGCCGTGACCTGCGGCGAGGTCCTTGGCTACGAGGGTGGCGGAGGCAGTCATCAGGCGGTCGATACTAGCCAGCGGACGGGCGACAGCGTTTCCCGCATGGCCAGCGAAGTGATCGTGGTGGATCTTGGCCCCGGTGGCCGCCCGTCCGTAAGCCCCTGACGGGAACCTCGCGGGCCCGGTCCTCGGTCCCTGTCGCCTCCCGGCGGTCGGGGGGGCGGCAGGGACCAGGGATCGAGAGCCGGGCTCATCTCTTCACCGGGAGGTGGCGGGATTCGTCAACTGCCCGTTGTCGACGGGGGTTTGGTCTGCTCCGGGTGGCTGTCGTCCTCGCCGTCCCCGCCGTTGTCGGCCGGGCCGATGCGGATTTCGAAGTCGCCGCCGAACTTCTCGTGGCCCGCGATGACCGCCTCCTCGATGGCCACCTCGCCCTTCTCGCCGCGCACGATCAGCGGGTCGCTGCGCAGGTCGCGCATCAGGGCCCAGCACAGCCCGATCATCACCAGGACGAACGGCGCGGCCACGAGGATCGTCAGGTTCTGCAGCCCCGTCAGGGCGTCCCCGGCGCCGCCGCCGATCAACAGCATGATCGCCGCGACGGCTCCCGTCAGCACGCCCCAGAAGACGACGACCGGCTTGGTCGGTTCGATCGAGCCCTTCTGCGAGAGCGTGCCCATCACGATGGACGCCGCGTCCGCGCCGGAGACGAAGAAGATGGCGACGAGGACCATCACGAGCACGCTCATGAGGGTGGCCACCGGGTACTCGGCGAGCACTCCGAACAGCTGCCCCTCGGGCGTCGACTCCCCCGCGAGCCGTCCCTGGTCCTGGAGCTTCATCGCCGAGCCGCCGAAGATGGCGAACCACAGCAGGCTGACCGCGCTCGGCACCAGGATCACGCCGGCCACGAACTGCCGGATCGTGCGACCGCGGCTGATGCGGGCGATGAACATGCCGACGAACGGCGTCCAGGAGATCCACCAGGCCCAGTAGAAGACCGTCCAGCTGCTCAGCCAGTCGGCCACGCCCCCACCGCTGGACGCCTCGGTGCGGCCCGCGAGTTGGGGCAGGTCGCCGAGGTAGCCGCTGATCGAGGTCGGGAGCAGGTCGAGGATGAGGATGGTCGGCCCGGCCACGAAGACGAAGACCGCGAGGACCAGCGCCAGCACCATGTTGATGTTGGACAGCCACTGGATGCCCTTGGCCACACCGGACACGGCCGAGGCGACGAACGCGACGGTCAGCACGGCGATGATGGCCACCAGCAGGCCCGTGCCGACATCGCTCATCCAGCCCAGTTCCTCGATGCCGCTGCGGATCTGGAGGGTGCCGAGCCCCAGTGAGGCGGCCGAGCCGAAGAGGGTCGCGAAGATCGCCAGGATGTCGATGACCTGCCCGCCCCAGCCGTTGGCGTGCTTCTTGCCGAGCAGCGGCTCGAACACCGAGCTGATCAACTGCCGCCTACCGCGCCGGAACCCGCTGTACGCGATGGCGAGGCCGACCACCGCGTAGATGGCCCACGGGTGCAGCGTCCAGTGGAAGAGCGTGGTGGCCATGGCGGTCTCCATGGCCTCGGCGGCGTCGGCCGGGCCGGTGCCGGGCGGCGGGGTCTTGAAGTGCGAGAGCGGCTCGCTGACCCCGTAGAACATCAGGCCGATGCCCATGCCGGCGCTGAACATCATGGCGATCCACGACACCGTACGGAACTCGGGCTCCTCGCCCTCGGCGCCGAGGGTGATCTTCCCGTAGCGGCTGATCGCGAGCCACAGCGCGAAGACCACGAAGCCGGAGGCGGCCAGCACGAACGCCCATCCGGCGTTGTGCATCAGGCCGCCGAGCATCGAACTGGACACCCGCTCCAGGGTGTCGGTGGCGACCGAGCCCCAGACGATGAACGCCAGGGTCCCGACCGCCGCGGCCCCGAAGACCACGGCGTCCGTCTGCGGCCGCCGGCTCTCGTGGGGGCTGCCGGGCAGGTGCCGCACCACGACTTCGTCAGCCGCGCTCCCGGTGTCTTTTCTGTTGTTGTCCGGCACGTAACGACCTTTCAGGGCTGGACATTGGTCCCGTACGCCTTACCACGGAGCCCGATCTCATTCCCGTTTTCCCTGCTGTGGCAGAGAGATGGCAGGCCAGCAGGGCATGTGTGCCCCAGCCTGTCAGGATTTGCCGCCTGCCTGTCAGCTGCCGGGCAGAAGAAGGCCGGTTGGGGCCTTGGGGCTTGGGCATGGGGACATGGGGCTGAGGCGTGGGCCTTGAGGCATGGACCTAAGGGCTACTCCTTGATGAAACCCTTCTCCAGCAGCCACTCCTTCGCCACGTCCCGCGGCTCCTGCCCCTCCACGTCCACCTTCGCGTTCAGCCTCTGCGCGGTCCTGGTGTCGAGCTCCGCGGTGATCTTGTTCAGGATCGGCTCCAGCTGCGGATGGCGCTTCAGGGACCGGGAGTTGACGACCGGGGCGACGTTGTAGTTCGGGAAGAACCGCTTGTCGTCCTTCAGGACCGCGAGGTTCATCGAGCCGATGCGGCCGTCGGTGGTGTACACCTCGCCGAGCGTGCAGGTGCGCCCCTGTGCGGCCTCGGTGTAGATGAGCCCGGTCTGCATCTTCTTGATGTTCGCGGCCGGCAGCTCGATGCCGTACGCGGCGAGCATCCCGCGCAGCCCGTCCCCGCGCACCGCGAACTCGTTCTCCACGCACAGCGTCACCGCGGCGGGGTTCCTCTTCGCCAGCTCGGCGACGTCGGAGAGCGTCCTCAGCCCGTACTTCCGCGCGTTCGCCTGGTTGAGGGCCATCGCGTAGGTGTTGTTGAGCGTGGACTGCGGCAGCCAGGTGAGCCCGTTGCGCAGGTCCTCGTCGCGTACGGCCTTCCACTGCTTTTGCGGGTCGGCGATCGGCTCGGTGTGGCCGAGGAAGTTGATCCAGCCGGTGCCGGTGTACTCGTAACCGACGGCCGCCGTACCGGACTTGACCGCCTCGCGGGAGCCCATCGAGCCCTGGATGTTGGTGAGGTCGCTGACCTCGGCGCCGGCGGCGGTCAGCGAGAGGGCCAGGATCTGGCCCAGGATGAGCTGCTCGCTGAACTCCTTCGAGGTGACGCCGAGTCGGACGCCCTCCAGCGGCCTGCCCTGGCCGATGCTGCCCGGTTCGAAGTCCTGCACGACGACGTTGCCGCTTTGCAGCCCGCAGCCGCTGAGCAGCAGCGCGCCGGCCGCCGCCGAAGCCGCCGCGACACGCCGGGGCCTTGTGGTGTTCCTGTTCCTGTTCCGCATGGGTCACCCCACCTCCAGGCCGCGCGGGCGCAGCAGTTGCTCGGCCAGCGAGGCCAGCCAGTCGACCAGCAGGGCGAGGACGACGGCGAGGACGCTGCCGACGATCAGCACGCGGGGGCGCTGGGTGAGGATGCCGTCCTGGATGAGGTCGCCGAGCCCGC
Organism: Streptomyces pathocidini; assembly: GCF_001418495.1. Classification (GTDB taxonomy): domain Bacteria; phylum Actinomycetota; class Actinomycetes; order Streptomycetales; family Streptomycetaceae; genus Streptomyces; species Streptomyces pathocidini. Next base: position 14,734 of record NZ_LIQY01000064.1, read on the forward strand.
CCGCGTTGACGAACGCGGCCAGGGTCGCCGTACCGACGTTGAGCACCAGCGCGTTCCGCACGCCCGCCAGGATCAGCGGTACGGCCAGGGGCAGTTCGACGCGGGCCAGCACGCCCCAGGCCGACATGCCGATACCGCGGGCGGCCTCGGTCAGCTGGGGGTCGACACCGCGCAGCCCGCTCATCGTGTTGGCCAGCACTGGCAGCACCGCGTACGCGACCATGGCGATCAGCGCGGTCCCCTCGCCGACGCCCGTCCACAGTGCGAGCAGCACGATGAGGCCGATGGCGGGGACGGCCTGCCCGAGGTTGGCCGCGCCCATCACGAGCGGCGCGGCCGCGCGGACCGCCTTGCGTGTCATCAGCACGCCGAGCGGGATCGCGAGGACGAGCACGAACAGGGTGGAGACCGCGACGAGTTCGATCTGCTCGCGCAGGCGCTGGGCGACGTTGGCGCCGCTGAGCGAGGTCCGCTCGATGGAGTCGAGGTCGCGGGTGGAGATCCAGGCGTACGTGGCGAGGAGCGCGACGGCGAGGACGGCCGGGGTGACGATCAGCTTCCGGGGGCTCAGCCGCCGGGTGGGCGTGTCGGACTTGGCGGTGGCGACGGTGGGGCGCGCCAGGAGGTCGAGAGCGCTCACGAGGACTGCCCCGCCCTGTCCGCGGCGGCCTGGTCCGCGGCGGCCTGGTCGTCGACGGCCTCATCGGCGGCCGCTTCCGCGGTGTGTCCGGCAACGTTGTCGGCGCTGCTGTCCGCCTTGTCGCCCACCTCGTTGTCCGCCCGGCTGCCCGCCTTGTCGCCCGGCGGGCCGTCCGGCGTGTCGTCCTGCGCACTGCCCGGCGTGTCGTCCCGCGTGCTGTCCGGGGTGTCGTCGGCCTCCTGCGCGGCCACCCGCTCCTCGGCCGCCAGCCGGTCCGCCTCCAGCAGTTCCTGCACGGAGTTCATGAGCGTGGCGATGTCGACCACGCCGGCGAACTCGCCGCGCCGCCTGGTCACCACGACACGCCCGCCGCTCTCGGTCAGCACCGAGTCGAGCGCGTCGCGCAGGGTCGCGTCGCGGGTCACCGTGTTGCAGACCCGCGTACCGGCCGTGGCCAGCGAGCCGCTCTGGGCGCGGGCCAGATCGCCGCGGCGCAGCCACCGCTGGGGCCGGTTGTCGCGGTCGAGCAGCAGCACCTCCTGCCGCTGGTCCCCGCGCGCCTTGTTCCGTACGGACTCCAGCGAGTCGTCGGCGTGCGCGGTGGCGCAGTCCAGGATCTCCACATCGCGTACGCGCGAGAGGTTGAGGCGCTTGAGCGCCGCGCCCGCGCCGACGAATCCGGACACGAACTCGTCGGCGGGGTTGGTGAGGATGGCCTCCGGCGTGTCGTACTGCGCGATGCGGGAGTGCTCGCGGAGCACGGCGATCCGGTCGCCGAGCTTGATGGCCTCGTCGAAGTCGTGGGTGACGAAGACGATCGTCTTGTGCAGCTCGTGCTGGATGCGGATCAGCTCGTCCTGCAGATGCTCGCGGGTGATCGGGTCCACGGCGCCGAACGGCTCGTCCATCAGCAGCACCGGCGGGTCGGCCGCCAACGCCCGCGCCACGCCGACGCGTTGCTGCTGCCCGCCGGAGAGCTGGCGCGGGTAGCGGCCCCGGAACTCGGCCACGTCGAGCCCGACCATGTCGAGGAGTTCGTCGACGCGCTCGCCGATACGCCGCTTCTTCCAGCCGAGCATGCCGGGTACGAGGCCGATGTTCTCGGCGACGGTCATGTGCGGGAAGAGACCGGAGGACTGGATCGCGTAGCCGACGTGGCGGCGCAGGTTCACCGGGTCGATGTCGGTGACGTCCTCGCCGGCGATCCTGATCCGGCCGGAGGTCGGCTCGATCAGCCGGTTGATCATCTTCATGGTGGTGGTCTTGCCACTGCCCGAGGGCCCGACAAGGATCACCGTCTCGCCCGCGGGTATCTCCATGCTGACCCGGTCGACGGCGGGTTCGGAGGTCCCCGGGTAGACCTTGGTCAGCTCGTCCAGCTCGATGGTGACGCCCGTGACCTTGGCGCCACCGGAGTCTCCCCGAGCCCTCGTGGCGAAGAGACTGGCTGCGGTGGTGGTGTTGGCGTCAGACACGGATGCCCCTCGAAGTGGTCAGTCGCCCGATCAGGACGTACGCGGCGTCGAACAGCAGGGCCAGGACGGCGATGGCCAGGGTCCCCGCGAGCGCCGCGTTGATCGCGTTGGCGCTGCCGAGCCGGGACAGGCCGTGGAAGATCTGGTTGCCGAGCCCGGGCCCGGAGACGTAGGCGGCGATGGCGGCGACGCCCATCAGCATCTGCGTCGACACGCGGATGCCGGTGAGGATCGCGGGCCAGGCCAGCGGCAGTTCGACGCGCAGCAGCACGGCGAGGCGCGGCATCCCGATGCCGCGGGCGGCGTCCACCAGGGCCGGGTCCACGCCGCGCAGCCCCACGATGGTGTTGCGGACGACGGGCAGCAGCCCGTACAGCGTCAGCGCGGTGACGGTCGGCGCCACGCCGAGCCCGAGCAGCGGGATCAGCAGCCCGAGCAGCGCGAACGACGGCACGGTCAGCACACTGGCCGTACTGGCGACGGCCAACTGGCCACCGCGGTCGCTGCGGTAGGTGAGCGTGCCGACGAGCACGCCGATGAGTGTGGCGAGCAGCATGCACTGGAACACGGCGCTCGCGTGCATCCACGTCTCCAACAGCAGCTGCTCACGTCTGCTGGAGAGGTATTCCCAGAAGGTCACTTTTCTGTTGTCTCCTCATGGTGGCGCGGCGGCGGATCGCTGCGGTGCGATTGCGGTGCCGATCGGCCGCGAGCACGCACGGCCTACGCGTGCGTGCCAGCCGCGCTTACCCCGCTGGGCGCGTCTCATACGGGAGACCCTGGTCACGTGGACATACCGGCTGGACCGGCCCCGGCGGTTCAGTCCTGGTAGACGCGGTTCTTGCCGGGGCCGCCGTACAGCTTGTCCTGGCCGCCCCCACCGTGCAGGAGGTCGTTGTCGCTGCGGCGCCGACGGCGTACGTCCAGCAGGTGAACATCGGCCGGCGTCGAGGGCGGATGTCCACCGCTCGGCGGTTGTGGGACACGTCGGCTCATACGCATGACGACACGACAGACCCCCGCATAAGGTCGCGAGCAGGCGAACACACCTTTTCGTCTCATCGACTTGGAGGACATGTGCACCGCAGACTCCTTGCTCCGAGTGTGCTCGGCGCCGTGCTGCTACTGGCGATCCCGGTGGGCACGGCGACTGCGACCCCGCAGGCGGGCACGCCCGGGGCGCCGGGGATCGGCGATCGCTACTACCCGGACCACGGCAACGGCGGGTACGACGTCTCGCACTACGACCTGCGGCTGAAGTACCGGCCGGGAACCGACCGCCTGGAGGGCACGGCCACCCTCCTGGCGACCCCCACGCAGGACCTCTCCCGCTTCAACCTCGACTTCGCGCTCGAGGTGAGCGAGGTGCGGGTCGACGGGCGGAAGGCCTCGTTCGCCCGCACGGGGGCGCACGAGTTGGAGGTCACGCCCGGTGCCACGCTCCCCGAGGGCGAGCCCGTCGGCGTCGTCGTGCGCTATGCCGGCACCCCCTCGCGGGTCAAGGTGAACGGCTTCACCGGCTGGCTGCGCACCCCCGACGGCGGGGTCGCCGCCAACGAGCCCGAGGCGGCGTGGTGGTGGTTCCCCAGCAACGACCACCCGCTGGACAAGGCCACGTACGACATCACCGTCGCGGTGCCCGAGGGCACGCAGGTCGTCAGCAACGGTGTCAAGACCTCCGAGTCCTCGGGCCTCGGCTGGACCCGCACCACCTGGCGCTCCGACCGGCCGCAGGCCACCTATCTCGCCACCCTCGCCGCCGGCCGGTTCGAGGTCACCACGGACCGTACGGCCGACGGCCTGCCCGTCCTCAACGCGTACAGCAGGGACCTGGGCGGCAACGCGGGCGCGGCGCGGGCGAGTGTGGAGCGCAGCGCCGAGGTCGCCGAGTGGCTAAGCGGGATCTTCGGGCCGTATCCGTTCAACGCGCTGGGCGGGTACGTGCCGAACGTGCCGACCGGGTACGCGCTGGAGACCCAGACGCGGCCCTTCTACAGCCCCGGCCAGTTCGCGAACGGCGCCAACGTCTCGGTCGTGGTGCACGAGCTGACCCACCAGTGGTACGGGGACAGCGTGTCGGTCAAGGGCTGGCGGGACATCTGGGTCAACGAGGGCTTCGCCCGCTACGCGCAGTGGCTGTGGTCGGAGAAGGAGGGTGAGGGCACGGCGCAGGAGATCGCCGACTACCTGTACGCGGCCCGCCCGGCCGACGACCCGTTCTGGCAGGTCGAGCCGGGTGACCCGGGTGCGAAGAACCAGTTCCACATCGCCGTGTACGACCGGGGCGCCCTCGCCCTCCAGGCGCTGCGCAACCGGGTCGGCGACCGGGACTTCTTCGCGATCCTCAAGGGCTGGCCGAAGGCGAACGCGTACGGGAACGGCTCGGTCGCGGACTTTGTCTCGTACGCCGAGGAGGCCTCCGGCGAGGAGCTGAGCGGCCTGTTCGACACCTGGCTCCACACGAAGGGCAAGCCGGGGCAGCCGGCCACCAAGGCGGAGTCGGCCGCCAGGAAGGTCCCGGTCAAGCAGCCGAAGTCCTGGAAGAAGATCGCGGCGACGAACACCGTCCACGAGCACGAGCACCGCTGACGCCGCGGCGTCACCACCCTCGACGCCGAAGCGTCACCACCGTTCACCGCCCGTCGCGCCGCACGGCGCGGCGGGCCTCGTACGCATACGGCAGATACCGCAGCCGCTCGGGCAGCAGCGGCACGGCCACCCGTACGGCCCGCCCGAACCATCGCAGCCGCCGCTCCTGGGCGGCCGTCCACGGCAGGCCGATCGCCTCGCGGGCCTCCGGCGGCATCAGCCCGATGGTCAGGAAGCGGCGGAAGTGCAGCAGGGGCGGCAGGGCGAGCGGCCAGGCGGCGCGCAGCGGTACGCGTACGGGCCGGGGGCCGCGGTCGGGCGGCGGTACGTGGACGTCGGTTGCCACCAACTCCCGTACCACCACGGTCTCTTCGAGTTGGTCGGCCAGCACGCGGCGGTAGTACGGCCAGTACTCCTCCACCGTCTGCGGCATGTCGCGGTCGCTGATGCCAAGGACGCGCCCGACCTGGAGCCACTCCGCGTACAGCCGGCGCTCCTCGGCGGGGGTGAACGGGCGGCGGCCGAGGACGCGCTGGGTGTGGAGCTGGATGGGGAAGCCGGTGGCGTGGACCCAGACGTAGTTGGCGGGGGTGAGGGCGTGGTACGGGCGACCGTGCGCGTCGATGCCGTGGATCGGCCGGTGCAGCCGGCGCAGTCGGCGGCCCTCCTCCGCGGCTGCCCGGCCGCCGTAGACCCACAGCTGGGCGGAAGCGAGGGAGCGCTCGGCGCGGCCCCACGGGTCGGTGCGGAACACCGAGTGGTCGTCGACGCCCGCGCCGACCGCCGGGTGCGCGACCTGGAGAGCGAGCGCGGCGGGGAGGGCCAGCACGGACCGCGCCTCGCCGGAGATGTGCCAGAGGATCCCGCCGACGGGGGGCGGCTCCGGGTCGCGTACGGCGCCCGGGGCGGGGACTGCGGCGCGGTGTGCGCGCGCCGCCGCCGCGCCTGACTCGTTCACCCCTCCATCATCGCTCGCGAGCCGGGCAAGCCTCCACAGACGGCCGTGACCTGCGCTTACGCGGTGCAGAGCTGTTTCGCAGGCGCGGTCGACCGCTCCTGCTCGGGCTCGACCAGTGCGGCCGCCGCCCTGAAGACGCGGGAGGAGCTGATGCGTATGGCTCCCATTGCGACTCCCTCCAACTTCCCTTCGCACAGGTGTTACTTATAAGTAACCGCACCTGCTTGGATGTGTCGCGCCGGGTCCATCAGGACCCAACTACCCTTATTCCAAAGGGAGATGCCATGCCACACTCCACTCTCCGCACGGCTCTGCGCACCACGGCGGCCACCGCGCTCGTGACCGCCGCGCTGTTCGGTTCCGCGCCGTCCGCGCCCGCCGCCCAGGCGGCGCCCCCGCAGCTGAAGGTGCTGAGCTACAACGTCTTCCTGATGAGCAAGACCCTGTACCCCAACTGGGGCCAGGACCACCGCGCGCAGACCATCCCGGACACGGACTTCTTCCAGGGCAACGACGTCGTCGTCCTCCAGGAGGCCTTCGACAACTCCTCCTCCGACGCGCTCAGGAGCAAGGCCGCGGCCGAGTACCCGTACGCGACGCCGGTCGTCGGCCGCACCAAGAGCGGCTGGGACGCCACCGGGGGCAACTACTCCGAGACCACCCCCGAGGACGGCGGCGTCCAGATCCTCAGCAAGTGGCCCATCGAGCGCCAGGAGCAGTACGTCTACCCCGACGCCTGCGGCTCCGACTGGCTCTCCAACAAGGGCTTCGCCTATGTGGTGCTGAACGCCAACGGCACCCGGGTCCACGTCGTCGGCACCCACGCCCAGTCGACCGATCCCGGCTGCGCGGACGGCGAGCCGGCCGAGATGCGCGCCCAGCAGTTCCGGGCGATCGACGCGTTCCTGGACGGCAAGAGCATCCCGGCCGGCGAGGAGGTGATCGTCGCGGGCGACCTGAACGTCGACTCGCGCTCCCCGGAGTACGCGTCGATGCTGGCGAACGCCGACCTGGCCCCGGCCACCGCGCGCACCGGCCACCCGTACTCCTTCGACACCCAGGACAACTCGATCGCCCTCGACCGCTACCCGGACGACCCGCGCGAGGACCTCGACTACGTCCTGCACCGCACCGGCCACGCCCGCCCGGCGACGTGGAACAACACGGTCGTCAAGGAGGAGACGGCGCCCTGGACCGTGACCAGCTGGGGCACGGACTACACCTACACGAACCTGTCGGACCACTACCCGGTGATCGGCGGCTAGCCGAGCGCGTCCGGGGAGTCCGGAAAGTCCGAGGAGTCCGGGGGCGACGCTTCGGCCGCGGTGAGCGGGCGGAGCGTCGGCTCGTAGTCACGCCGAACGCTCATGGCACCTAAGGCACGGCCCCTCCGAGCGCACGCCCTCACGGTCCGTCAGTGACCACGGCAAGCAGTCGACCCGGTTCACACAGCTGGTACACGGGTGGGTGAGACAGCAATACTGTTGCGCCCGAGCAGCACCAAGGGGTGCGGTCGAGCCGGGGAGGGAGGGCCTGAGCCCATGACCGAGCAGGCGACGGGCGAACTGTCCCTCACTGTAGGTGAGTTGGCCGCCCGCGCGGGCGTCACCGTCCGCACGATCCGCTTCTACGGCACGCGCGGACTCCTGCCCCCGCCCGCGATAGGCCCGCGCCGCGTCGGCCACTACGGCCATGAGCACCTCGCGCGGCTCGCCCTGATCGAGGAGCTGCGGCACCAGGGCATGACGCTGGCCGCAATCGAGCGCTATCTGGAGCGCCTCCCGCCGGACATGACGGCGCACGATCTCGCCATCCACCGCGCCCTGGTGGCCGGCTGGGTGCCGAACAGCGCGGAGGAGACGAGCCGTACGCAGCTGGAGCGGCGGGTCGGCCGAGCCCTGTCCGAACAGGATCTGGACCGGCTCACGGCGATGAGCGTCCTCGTCCGCACCGGCGACCCCGGCGTCTTCCGCGTCGATCCCGGCCTGCTGCACCTCGGCGCCCAACTGCTGGACGTGCCGGCCTCGTTGGATGCGATCCTCGCCGCCCGGGCCGTGATGCTCGAGCACACCCGCTCGGCGGCCCGCGAGCTCAGCCGCCTCTTCCGGGAGGAGGTCTGGGACCGGCCGGACGCGTCCGAACCGGCCCCGGACCGCCTGGCCCGTACGAAGACCCTCTCCGCCCATATGCAGCCTCTCGTCCTCCAGGCCCTGGTGACGGCCTTCCAACGCTCGATGCAGGAGGAACTCCGCGCCTGGCTGACCGAGGAGGAGTGAGCGCGGCCCCATCGATGTGCGGCCCCATCCATGTGCGGGTCATTCGCGGTGCGGGATCAGTCACGGCCGCGGGTCAGTTGCGGTGCGGGGCGAGTGGCGGGGCCTGACCTGGACCCGGCCTGACCCGGACCTGGCCTGACCCGGCCGGGATGGTCAGCCGTCGGTGAATGTCTCCCCTCGCTCGGCCTTGGCCACCAGCAGCTCCGGTGGCGCGAACCGCTCTCCGTAAGCCGCCTGGAGCTCCTTCGCGCGGGCCACGAAACCGGGCAGCCCGCCCTCGTAGCCGTTGATGTACTGCAGCACGCCTCCGGTCCAGCCCGGGAACCCGATCCCCAGGATCGAGCCGATGTTGGCGTCCGCTACGGAGGTCAGCACGCCCTCCTCCAGGCAGCGGACCGAGTCCAGCGCCTCGGAGAACAGCATCCGCTCCTTCAGGTCCTCGAAGGGAACCTCCACTTCGGGGATCGTGAAGTGCTCTCGCAGACCGGGCCACAGCCCCGTCCGCTTGCCGCGCGCGTCGTAGTCGTAGAAGCCCGCTCCCCCGCCGCGCCCGGTCCGGCCGAACTCGTCCACCATCCGGTCGACCACCGCGTCCGCCGGGTGTCCGGCCCACTCGCCGCCCGACTCGACGACGGCGCGCCGCGTCTCCTCCCGGATCTTGCGCGGGAGGGTCAGGGTCAACTCGTCCATCAGGGACAGGACCTTGGCCGGGTAGCCGGCCTGGGCCGCCGCCTGCTCCACGGTGGCCGGGTCGACGCCCTCCCCCACCATGGCCACGCCCTCGTTGATGAACTGGCCGATGACGCGCGAGGTGAAGAAGCCGCGCGAGTCGTTCACCACGACCGGCGTCTTGCGGATCTGCCGCACGAGGTCGAAGGCGCGGGCCAGCGCCTCGCCGCCGGTCCGCTCCCCCTTGATGATCTCCACCAGCGGCATCTTGTCGACCGGCGAGAAGAAGTGCAGACCGATGAAGTCCTGGGCGCGCTCCACGCCTTCGGCGAGCAGCGTGATGGGGAGGGTGGAGGTGTTGGAGCACAGCAAAGCGTCCGGCGCAACGACGCTCTCCACCTCCTGGAACACCTTGTGCTTGAGCGCCGGATCCTCGAACACCGCCTCGATGACCGCGTCGCACCCCGCGAGATCCCGCACGTCGGCGGTCGGGGTGATCCGGGCCAGCAGCTCGTCGCGCTTCGCCTCCGTCGTACGGCCCTTGGCGAGCGCCTTCTCCAGCAGGCCCGCCGAGTAGGCCTTGCCGTTCTCGGCCGCCTCGGCCGTGACGTCCTTCAGCATGACCTCGATCCCGGCCCGCGCGCAGGAGTACGCGATGCCCGCGCCCATCATGCCCGCGCCGAGGACCGCCACCTTCCGGACCGGGCGCGGCTCGACGCCACTCGGCCTGCTGGCCCCGGAGTTGACGGCCTGGAGGTCGAAGAAGAAGGCCTGGATCATGTTCTTGGCGATCCGGCCGGTGACCAGTTCGGTGAAGTAGCGGGCCTCGATGACCTGGGCGGTCTCGAAGTCCACCTGGGCGCCCTCGACGGCGGCGGCCAGGATGTTGCGCGGGGCCGGATAGGGGGCGCCGGCCGTCTGCTTCCGCAGATTGGCCGGGAAGGCGGGCAGGTTGGCGGCGAACTTCGGGTGGGACGGGGTCCCGCCGGGGATGCGGTAGCCCTCGGCGTCCCAGGGCTGCCGGGACTCCGGATGGGCGCCGATGAAGGCCCGGGCCCTGGCCAGCATGTCCTCGGTGCTGTCGGCCAGTTCGTGGATCAGCCCGGCCTCCAGGGCGCGCTTCGGGTGGTACTGCGTGCCCTGGAGCAGCACCTTCAGCAGTGCGTCGGTGATGCCCAGCAGTCGTACCGTCCGGACCACGCCCCCGCCGCCCGGGAGCAGTCCGAGCGTGACCTCTGGGCAGCCGATCTTCGAGCCGGGGGCGTCGAGCGCAATGCGGTGGTGGCAGGCGAGGGCGATCTCGTAACCACCGCCGAGGGCAGCGCCGTTGAGGGCCGCGACGACGGGCTTGCCGAGGGTCTCGATGCGGCGCAGGTCGCGCTTGATGGCCATGCTCGAGTCGAAGACGTCCTGCGCTTGCGCCGGCCCGACCTTGATCATGTCCTTGAGGTCGCCGCCCGCGAAGAAGGTCTTCTTGGCCGAGGTGAAAACGACGCCGCGCACGGAGTCCTGCTCGGCCTCCAGCCGGTCGGCGACGGCGGACAGGGAGGCCTTGAAGGCCTGGTTCATGGTGTTGGCGGACTGGCCGGGGTCGTCCAGGACGAGGGTGACGACTCCGTCGTCACTCCGCTCCCAGCGGATCGTGGTGCGGGGGTTCTCGGTCATCTGAGGGGCTCCTAGGAGGTCCTGCCGCGCGGGGCGATCGGGAAGTTGTGGTCCGGTGGGGATGGCAGGGGGCCTACAGGCGCTCCACCACCGTCGCGATGCCCATGCCACCTCCCACGCACAGCGTGACCAGCCCGTACCGCAGCTCCCGGCGCTCCAGTTCGTCGATGACCGTGCCCAGCAGCATGGCCCCGGTGGCGCCCAGCGGGTGCCCCATCGCGATCGCGCCGCCGTTGACGTTGACCTTGTCCAGCGGCAGGCCCATGTCGCGGGCGAACCGCAGCACGACCGCCGCGAATGCCTCGTTCATCTCGACCAGGTCGATGTCCTCGATGGACAGGCCCGCCTTGGCAAGTGCCTTGCGGCAGGCGGGTGCGGGCCCGGTGAGCATGATGGTCGGGTCCGCACCGGAGACGGCGGCCGAGAGGATGCGGGCGCGGGGCGCGAGCCCGTACCGCTCTCCCGTCTCGCGGCTGCCGATCGCCACCAGGGCCGCGCCGTCGACGATGCCGGAGGAGTTCCCGGCGTGGTGCACGTGGTCGATCTTCTCCACCCAGTGGTACTGCTGCAGCGCCACGGCGTCGAAGCCGCCCGCCTCTCCGACCGCCGCGAAGGAGGGCTTGAGCCCGGCCAGCGTCTCGGGGGTCGTACCCGGCCGGATGTGCTCGTCGTGGTCGAGGACCGTCAGCCCGTTGCGGTCGCGGACCGGGACGACGGACCGGTCGAAGCGCCCGTCCTTCCACGCCTCGGCGGCCCGTTCCTGCGACAGCGCGGCATAGGAGTCCACGTCGTGGCGGGTGAAGCCCTCGATGGTGGCGATGAGGTCGGCGCCGATGCCCTGGGGCACGAAGCCGGTCTCGAAGTTGGTCATCGGGTCGACGGCCCAGGCCCCGCCGTCGGAGCCCATCTTCACGCGGGACATCGACTCGACGCCGCCCGCGAGGACCAGGTCCTCCCAGCCCGAACGCACCTTGGCGGCAGCCAGGTTGACCGCTTCGAGGCCGGAGGCACAGAAGCGGTTCTCCTGCACGCCCGCGACCGTGTCGGGCAGCCCGGCCGCGATGGCGGCCGTCTTGGCGATGTCCGAGCCCTGGTCACCCACGGGGCTGACGACGCCGAGGACGATGTCGTCCACGGCGGCCGGATCCAGGCCCGGGAAGCGGCGGCGCAGCTCGTGGATGAGCCCGACGACGAGATCGATGGGCTTGGTGCCGTGCAGGGCGCCGGTCGCCTTGCCACGACCGCGCGGGGTGCGGATGGCGTCGTAG
>NZ_LIQY01000640.1 GCF_001418495.1 Streptomyces pathocidini
TAGCCGGTCACCGCATGCGCGGGCACGGCCGCGGCCGCGTCCTCGGTGGCACTCGCCGTCCCGACCCCGACGAGCCCACCGGCCGTGACCAGCCCGGCGAGTAGCCCGCCGACCAGCCGCGCCCTCTTGCTCCTGCTCCTGCTCCTGCTCCTGCTCCTGCGATACGAACGTGCGCGTTCCACGACTGCCTCCGGTGTGGGGGGAGTTGGGCGGTGGTACGTGGTGCACGCGAGGCCCTGCGCTGACGCTTGCCGTACAACGTGGTCCAGACCAATAAACTTGTCAAGCCCTGTCGCGTAGCGGGGCGGGGGATGGCGAGGGCGCTGGGACTTGGCGCCGCCGATGCACACGTACGCGTCGGGGCGTGTGGCGTCGATAGGCTGCCGCTGTGCCCTATTCGCCGATGCCGCTCCATCTCGAAACCACTCGGCTGGTGCCGCGTCCGTGGGCCGAGTCCGACGCCGACGCCGACGACCATCGCGCGCTCGCCGCCGAACGGGGCGATGGAATCCCATCCGTCGAGGACAACCGGAGGGTGATCGAGGCCCAACTCGCCGCACCGGCACGGACGGGACTTGCCCTGTTGGTCGTCAACCGCCGCGATACAGGCGAGTTCATCGGGTACTGCGGGCTCACCGTCGGTCGCGCTTCCGTCGACGAGCCCGAGATCGCGTACGAGCTGTTCCGACGGTGGCACGGTCAGGGCTATGCGACCGAGGCGGCCTCTGCCGTCCTGGACGCGGCGATCGCCAGCGGGCGAAAGCGGCTCTGGGCGACCGTACGCCCCTGGAACACACCGTCGCTCCGCGTCCTGCAAAAGCTCGGCTTCGAGCGCGACCACGTCTCAACAGACGACCGCGGCGAAGTGGTATGGCTCACCCGCTCTCTGGCGCCCCAGCACCCGAGAGTGGCACACTGAGAGCGCACCAAGGAGTGTGGCGGAACTGGCAGACGCGCCGGATTCAAGTCCCGGTGTCCTCGGGCGTGAGGGTTCGAATCCCTCCACTCCTACTTCCGAGCGCCATTGCACTGCGATGTCCGCAGAAAAACGATCACGGCGCCGCTTGACCTGAAGCGAGCCCTCCACTCGTCAACACGTCGGAGTTCAAGACCGGCGAGGACTCCGACAGTTCCAGCTCGGCCCAGCACCGCTTGCCACGCGGGGTCGGCTCCCAGCCATGACGAAAGGCGAGCGCGTCGACCAACGCGAGCCCCCGGCCCGTCTCCTCGTCGTCCTTGGCAGCCCGGAACAAGGGCGGTCGGGGACTACCGTCGTAAGCGGAGACTCGTAGCAAGTTCCCGTCCAGGCACAGGGCGACAGCGACCCTGCCGTCACCACCGTGCACCACGGCGTTGGTCACCAGCTCGGAGACGATGAGCTCCAGCGTGTCGGCGGTCTCGCCGTCCAGGCCTCCGCCCCATGACCGTACGGTCGCAAGCACCTGCTGCCTCGCCCGAGCGACCGCGGAGGTGTTCGCGGGCATGGCGAATCGCGCTGCGGGCATGGGGGCTCCTTGCGGTTGGACCGGGGATGTGACCGAGACGGCCGATCTGACTATTAGTGAACTCCCGGTCGCTCACGGTGGGTACCGTGATGAGCAGGCAAAGCGGTTTACGCGGTTTACACAGCTCTGATCCGGGGGGGCTCACGATGGTGGCGAGAGAGCCGAACGGCCGGTTGCGCGATGCCATCGCCGCCACGGGCTGGACGTACGAAGCGCTGGCCCGCGCCGTCCGCAGAGTGGCGGCCGAGAACGGCGAGGTCCTGCGGACCAACAAGTCAGCGGTCGCCCACTGGGTCGACGGCGCCAGACCGTCAGGACGCGCGGGTCAATATCTCGCCGAGGCGCTGTCCCGACGCTCCAACCGCTGGATCACGCTCACGGAGATCGGGCTGCCGTCCTCTGAGGACCTTCTATCGCTGGGCGACGATCCCGTCGCATCGGTCACCGACCTCGGCCGCGCCGACGTGGAGAGGCGCCGCTTCCTCAGCACAGCCGCGTTCACAGCAGCGGCCGTCGCAATGCCGCTGTACTACGACCACGACGCGGTCTCCCGCATGCTTCGAGCCCGTAAATCGGGGGCGATGGTCGGGCACGAGGAAATCGACGTGGTGCGCCAGATCACTGCTGCTTTCAGTGCCGCCGATGAACTCCTGGGTGGTGGCCATGGGTTGACCACAGTCACGGCGTACCTGGCTGATACCGCCGCTCCCATGTTGTCGGCCCGCTTCTCGAACCCCAACCTCCGCCGGGCGGCTTTCGGCGCCGTTGCCGAACTCGCTTATCTCGCCGGGTGGAAGCACCACGATCTAGGACAGGAGGGTGCCGCGCAGCGCTACTACCTGGTCGGCTACCAGCTGGCCTGCGAATCCGACCCGCACGGACACGCCGCGTGGATGATGCGCACGCTTGCTCACCAAGCTCTGTCGCTTAAGCAGCCGCACCACTGCGTCGCGCTCGTGGAGGCCGCCCTCAGCCAAGGCCTGGGGCATGTCGACTGCCGAACCGAAGCCCTCTTGCACATCACCCACGCTCGCGCACACGCCGTCATCGGCGAGCGGCCGTCTGCCGCCCGAGCCCTCCTGGCAGCCGAAAACGCGCTGGCTCGTGCCGATGAGCCGCAACCCACATTCTCTCTGGTGAGCGGTCCTGCAGCAGGTACCGTCGCCAGTCACACAGCCCGCACTCTGACGGACCTCACCGATCACGCCGGGACCGAACGGCAGCATCGCGCGGCCCTCCGCAGCTGGGATCCGGAAAAATACAAGCGCGTGCACATGCTCACCTACGCCGATCTGGGCGACAGTCTCGCCGCCCAAGCCCGCGCCGACGAGGCCGTCGCAGCCTGGGCCCATGCCCTCGACCTCGCAAACGGGATGTCATCCGACCGTACCCGGAAGGCCATCTCGTCTATCCGACCCACACTCGCGATGTACCAGCGGCGCAAGGTGCCTGGTGCCACCGAACTCGCTCGCCGCACCCACGAGGCGCTGATCTAACATGCTGAGCAACCCTCTCGGAGAAGGGACTGCCGTGGCACAACCGGACCCCACAGCCCCACCCCAGCCGCTGAAACCCGCTGTCGAGTCGATGACCTTGCTCGTGGCCGCAGTCATCGTCCATGACACGAGCACCAACCGCGTCCTCCTTCTCCAACGCGGCCCCAACGCCAAGTTCGCCCAAGGGCTATGGGACCTCCCCGTCGGCAAGAGCGACCCCGGCGAGCCCGTCACGGAAACCGCCGTACGCGAACTCCGCGAGGAGACCGGTCTTGTCGTGGACCCGAAGTCGCTTCGCGTCGCCCACGTCATCCACGGCGCCTGGGGTGTCGAAGCCCCCAACGGCTTCCTGACGGTCGTCTTCGTCACCCACGATTGGTCCGGCGACCCGGTCAACGTCGAACCGCACAAGCACGCCCAAGTCCGCTGGGTAAGCACCGATGCCGTCCCGCAGGAGTTCGTGCCGACCACCGCCAGTGCCCTCAACAGCTACTTGACCGCAGGGCCAGCCGTCTCGCTCGAAGGCTGGCAGAACTGATTCCCAGCCGTCGGCTACCCGACCGTCGATGACTGCCCGCCAACACCCGTCAGCCCGCAACAACTGGCAAGGCTGCGAGCCACCGTCTCGTGGGGCGCGCCCCCGTAGAGCTGAAGCCTGATGCGGCGAGGCTCAGACAGTGGTACGCGATGTGATCCCCGGCGCGATCGAGGAAGTCGACACCGCCGCCAAACTACTCGGCTTCACCTTTCAGCCGGGCACATACAAGGGGCTGATCACGACGGTGGCGCTGCACCGGAGCCACGTGAACCTCATGTTCAGCAAGGGCGCCGAACTCGCCGAGCGGGACGGTGGCGAACTCCTGGACGGCACCGGCAAGCGGGCCCGACACGTCAAGCTCCGCGACCTGCGGCAGCTGGAAGACGCCCGCATCAGGGACCTCCTGGCAGCTGCCGCGGAACTCACCCCACGGCCCGGCGCGGGCGGCGGTCAATAGGGCTGGCCGGTTCCGCGGTCCCGTAGCGCGCCCAGACCCGACGCGTCGTTGAAGTGCTCGTACGCGCGCGCCCGTCGGGGCGCTTCCCGCATGCCGCGCGTGGCGGCCTCCCCGATCCGGTGGGACTCGGCACCGCCACCGATCCGCCGCCGGTCGCGGCGCACCAGCGCCGTGGCTCCAGCACCCAGGATCAGCACCACGGCAGCGCGATCGCCGCCACATAAAACATGGCACCGCCTCCCCCTCAGACCGCGCGCCGGTCCTCCAGGTCACCGGCCGAGCCGTCCCGCGTCAACCTCCGCCAGCACGGCGTCGGTTGACAACCTCGCCGTGGCACACCGCCCAGTCCTCCTCAGGACCTCCTCGGACACCGGGGTCACCGTGGCGGCTTCGAGCACGCCCCGCGCGTACGCCTCCAACGACTGCCCTCTCCGCGCGGCTCGCGCGCGGAGTTCCGCGAGGACCGCGTCCGGCACGCCACCAACGAGGAGATCCGCCATGCCGCAAGCATGGCGGATCTCAACTGCCGGGCGCAGCCCATACGTTCACCCCGCCGGATGGCGGGGCGGCGTCAAACGACCAGGCTCAGCCCCGCCAC
>NZ_LIQY01000641.1 GCF_001418495.1 Streptomyces pathocidini
GACGGCGGGCAGGCGCGGCAGCCGGGTGCGCGCGAGGCCGGCCAGCACGGCGCGCGAGGCGATCCGGGTGGATGTGCCGCCGGGGGTTGTCGATGTGTCCACCGGCAACCCCGACCCCGCCCTGCTGCCCCCGCTCGGCGAGGCCCTCGCCGCCGCTGCCGCGGACTACGCCCGGCGCACCGCCCTCTACGGAGACCCGGCGATCGACCCGGAGTTGGCCGAGTCGGCCAGGGTCGCGTTCGACGCGGACGGGGTGCCGGGCGGGCCGGTCGCGGTGACCTCGGGGTCGCTCGACGCGATCGAGCGGGTGCTGGCCGCCCACCTCAGGCCCGGCGACGCGGTGGCGGTCGAGGACCCGGGCTGGGGCAGCGCCCTCGACCTGATCCCGGCCCTCGGGCTGCGCGCCCTGCCGGTCGCCGTGGACGAGGACGGGCCGCTGCCGGAGGACGTCGAACGCGCGCTGGCGCGGGGCGCCCGCGCGCTGATGGTCACCTGCCGGGCGCAGAATCCGACCGGCGCCGCCGTGACCGCGCGGCGGGCCGACGCCCTCCGGGCCGTCCTCGCCCCGCACCCGGAGGTCCTGCTCATCGAGGACGACCACGGCCACGGCATCGTCGACCTGCCGCTCAACCCCCTGGCCGGGGGCGGGGGTTCGGGCCCGTGGGCGCTGGTCCGCTCGACGGCCAAGGCGTACGGTCCCGACCTGCGGCNNNNCGGCGTACGGGGCGCGGCGCGACGCCCTGGTGCGCGCGCTGGGCGAGCGCGGGATCACCGCGTACGGGCGCAGCGGCATGAACGTGTGGGTGCCCGTCCCCGACGAGACGGGCGCCGTGGCGCGGCTGTTGCAGGCGGGCTGGGCGGTCGCGCCCGGGGCGCGGTTCCGGATGGCCTCGCAGCCCGGGGTACGGGTCACCGTCTCGCCGCTGTCGGCGGACGGCATCGGGCCGGTCGCCGACGCGCTGGCGTCCGCGACCGGCCCGGGCCGAGCCTTCTCGGGCCGCTACGACTGAGTGCCCGCCGCCTTGACGGGTTCTGAGCCTGCCTTCGCGGATTCGGTGCCTGCCTTGGCGGGCTCCGCGCTGGCCTTCGCGGGCTCCGTGCCGGTCTTCGCGGGCTCCGTGCCGGTCTTCGCGNNGCGGCAGTCGCGATGACCGGGATGAAGTAGGTGACCATGGCCGCGGTCGTCGGGCCGACCTCGGCCACCAGCCCGTACTGGATGAGGAACGCGACGCCCGTACCCAGCGCGCCGAGGGCCGCCACCGCCAGCAGCGGAACCGCCGGGAAGGAGGTCGGGAGGTCGGTGAACAGCGGGGTGGCGATCGCCAACTGGACGGTGCCGAGGAAGAGTTGGGAACCGGACATGGCCAGGTGGGAACTGCCCGCGCCGGCCAGGGTGCGGCGGACGTAGATCCAGCCCACCGCGTAGCTGAGGGAGGCGATCAGCGCCATCACCGTACCGGCCGGGTCCTGGCCGGAGAAGCCCTGCCAGGCGCCGAGCACGGTCAGCACGCCGACGAAGCCGACGCCGAGCCCCGCGACGCGGCGGCGGGTGGGCCGGTCCTCGGAGAGCGCGGCCATCGAGAGCACCATGCCCCACAGCGGGGTGGTCGCGTTGCAGATCCCGGCGAGGGTGGAGGGGATGGTCAGCTCGGCGTACGCGAAGAGGGAGAACGGGAGCGCGTTGAGGAAGACCGCCGCGACCGCGAGGTGGCCCCACGTGCGGGTGGTGCGCGGCAGCCGCTCCCGCCGCATCGCGAGCACCGCGACCAGAACCGCCGTGCCGAAGACCATGCGGCCGAGGGTGACCTGGAGCGGCGCGTAGGCCTCGGTGCCGACCTTGATCAGAAGGAAGCTGAAACCCCAGA
>NZ_LIQY01000642.1 GCF_001418495.1 Streptomyces pathocidini
CCCCCGAAGCCCCCGCCCTCCGAAGCCCGTCCTCCGCAGTCCCCGCTCCCCGGAGTGGCCGCTCCCCGCGGGCAGTTCGCCGTGCATCCCGGCGGCCGCGCCGCGGGGTCGTCTCGTCCTTTCGGACGAAGGACCCGGCCTTTCGGCCGAGGTCAAGGCCCTGTTCGAGCGTGTTAGCCTCGTCGAGGCGCTGATCCGTCTGTCCGTGTTTGTTGTCGTTCGCGGTGCAGGCGGTCCGCCGCCGTTGTGTCCGTGCGAGCGAGGAGGTGGTCGGGTTGAGTCCCGAACGAAGTCCTCGTCGTCGCATGCCGGTTGTCTGAGCGGAGCTCACTTCCCGATCGCCTGATCGGGGTTCTCCTTCCGAGCTGATCGCTCCCGTGCGCTGACGCCCGCCGTCCGCGCGCTCCCCACCGGCCTTTCTTTTTCCTTGTCTTCACTCCGACGACGCGCTCGGGCGGCTGCACGCCGCCCACCCGCGCGTCCGAGACGACTCCGCGCCGAGCCGGACACGCACCGCGCCCTCCTGACGCCAGGTGGCCGCCGCGCGCTGCCCTGCCCCGGTGCGGAGGGAGGTACGCCATGAACACCGTGACCACCCTGACCCCGGAGCGCCTCGCTCCGCCCGGCCGTTCGCGCCGGGACCGCAAGGCCGCCGAGCTGGAGGCCCGTACCCGCGCCGTCGGCGAGCGGCTGGCCGCGATCAGCGCCCGCCCCGCGGAGCAGGTGCTCCAGGACCTGGCCGCGACGCGCGGCGGGCTCAAGCACAGCGAGGCCGCGTTCCGGCTGGAGTCGCACGGCGCGAACGTCGTCGCGCAGGAGAAGGCGCCCCGCTGGTACGCCCAGTTGGCGCGCGCCTTCGCCAACCCCTTCATCGCCGTGCTGGTCTTCCTGGCCGCGGTCATGTACTGGCAGGACCCCGAGGACCCGGGCGTCGTCATCCTCTCCGTGATGGTGCTGATCAGCGGCGCGCTGCGGTTCTGGCAGGAGTACCGCTCCGGCAGGTCGGCCGCCGCGCTCAGGCGGTTGGTGACCACCACGACGGCCGTCCAGCGGCGGGCCGGGCGCGGCTCGGGCCCGACCACCTTCGAGGTGCCGATGGAGACGGTCGTGCCGGGCGACCTCGTACGCCTGGCGGCCGGTGACCTGATCCCGGCCGACCTGCGGCTGCTGGCCGCCAAGGACCTGATGGTCAGCCAGGCCGCGCTGTCCGGCGAGTCGCTGCCGGTGGCCAAGGCCGACACCCGCGCGGACGACCTCGGGCAGTACGTGACCACCGACCCGGTCGAGGCGGACAACCTGTGCCTGATGGGCACCTCGGTCACCTCCGGCACGGCCACCGGCGTGGTCGTGGCCACCGGCTCCGACACCTACTTCGGCTCGATGGCCGGTTCGCTGGTCGGCGAGCGCCCGCAGACCAACTTCGACAACGGCGTGCGGAAGGTCAGCTTCCTGCTGATCCGCTTCATGCTGGTCATGGTCCCCGTCGTGTTCGCCGTCAACGGCCTCACCAAGGGCGACTGGAACGAGGCCCTCCTGTTCGCGATCGCCGTCGCGGTCGGCCTGACGCCGGAGATGCTGCCGATGGTGGTCTCGGCCAACCTCGCGCGCGGCGCCGTCGCCATGTCCCAGCGCAAGGTCGTGGTCAAGCGGCTCAACGCGATCCAGAACCTGGGCGCCATGGACGTGCTGTGCACGGACAAGACCGGCACGCTCACCGAGGACCGGATCGTGCTGGACCGCTACCTCGACGTGCACGGCCGGGACGACGACGAGGTGCTCCAGTACGGCTACCTCAACGCGCACTTCCAGACCGGGCTGCGCAACCTGATGGACCGGGCCGTGATCAACCGGGTGGACGAGGCCGAGGAGGTTGTCGTCGACGCGCGGTTCACGCTCGTGGACGAGATCCCCTTCGACTTCGCCCGCCGCCGCATGTCGGTGGTCCTGCGCCGCAACGGGCTGGTGGCGGACGCCGGTTCGAGGGAGCACGTGCTCATCACCAAGGGCGCGGTCGAGGAGGTCCTCGGCCTGTGCTCCCACCTCGTCGACGGCGGGGAGCGCGTCGAACTGACCGACGGGCTGCGCCGCCACGCGGTGCGCACCGCCGAGGAGCACAACCTGCAGGGCCTGCGCGTCCTGGCCGTGGCCACCCGGACCATGGCGGCCGAGCGCGACACGTACTCCGTGGCGGACGAGGACGGGCTGACGCTCGTCGGCTTCCTGGCCTTCCTCGACCCGCCGAAGGCGGACGCGGCGGACGCGCTGCGCGGACTCGCCGACAAGGGCGTCGCGGTGAAGGTCGTCACCGGTGACAACGAGCTGGTCGCCGCGCGGGTCTGCGCGGACGTGGGCATCAGCGTCGGCCGGGTCGTCACCGGGGCCGTGATCGACACGCTGGACGAGGGCGCGCTGCGCGAACTGGCCGCCCGTACGACCGTGTTCGCCAAGGTCAACCCGGTGCAGAAGGCCCGTATCGTCCGGGCGCTCCAGGCGGAGGGGCACACGGTCGGCTTCCTCGGCGACGGCATCAACGACGCGGCGGCGCTGCGCGACGCGGACGTCGGCATCTCGGTGGACACGGCGGTGGACATCGCCAAGGAGTCGGCGGACATCATCCTGCTGGAGAAGGACCTCACGGTCCTGGAGCAGGGCGTGGTGCAGGGCCGCACGACGTTCGGCAACACCATCAAGTACATCAAGATGACGGCCAGCTCGAACTTCGGCAACGTCTTCTCGGTGCTGGTGGCCAGCGCGTTCATCCCGTTCCAGCCGATGCTGGCGATCCACCTGCTGGTGCAGAACCTGGCGTACGACATCTCGCAACTGGCTACCCCCTGGGACCGGATGGACGAGGAGTACCTGCGCAAGCCGCGGAACTGGGACGCCAAGGGCATCGGCCGGTTCATGGTCACCATCGGCCCGATCAGCTCGATCTTCGACATCACCACCTTCCTGGTGATGTGGCACGTGTTCGCGGCGAACAGCCCGGCGCACCAGTCGCTGTTCCAGTCCGGCTGGTTCATCGAGGGCCTGCTGTCGCAGACGCTGATCGTGCACATGATCCGCACCCGGAAGATCCCGTTCATCCAGTCGCGGGCCTCGCTGCCGGTGCTGGTGATGACGGCCGTGGTGATGGCGTTCGGCATCTTCCTGCCGTTCTCGCCGTTCGCCGCGGGCCTGGGCATGCAGCCGCTGCCGATGGCGTACTTCCCGTGGCTGGTCGGCACGCTGCTGGCGTACTGCGTGCTGACACAGACCGTGAAGACCCTCTACATACGGCGCTTCGGCACCTGGCTGTAAGCGGCGGCCGGCGCACCTGGCGGCCGGGCACACCTGAGGAAGAGACGGAGGTGGCAGCGATGCTGACCCAGTTCGAGATGGCCCTGCACCTGTTCGCGGGGCTCGGTTTCGGGGCGCTGATCGGCGTGGAGCGCCAGTGGCGCGCGCGGATGGCGGGCCTCCGCACCAACGCGCTGGTGGCGGGCGGCTCGGCGCTGTTCGTGCTGCTCTCGCAGTACGGCTTCGCCGCCACCTCCCACACGGCGGGTTACGACGGCTCCCGGGTCGCCGCACAGATCGTCTCCGGCATCGGCTTCCTCGGCGCCGGCGTGATCATGCGCGACGGGCTGAGCGTGCGGGGGCTCAACACGGCGGCCACGCTGTGGTGTTCGGCCGCGGTGGGCGCCCTCGCGGGCACCGGCCTGTTCGTGCTGGCGGCCTTCGGCACGGCGGGCGTCATCGGCGCCAACCTGCTGCTGCGCCCGCTGGGCCGCCGCATCGACCGCCAGCCGGGCGGCGGCGACGAGGTCGCCACCGGCTACCACTTCGAGGCGGTCTGCGCCGAGCCGCAGGAGGCCCACATCCGCGCCCTGGTGGTCCAGGCCGTCACCCGCCCCGGCTTCCGGCTCCTGTCCGTGCACAGCAAGGACGAGCAGCCGGAAGCCGGGGCGGGTGACGG
>NZ_LIQY01000643.1 GCF_001418495.1 Streptomyces pathocidini
CCGCGTGGCTTGGCCGGGCCGGGCACGCGGCGGCGCGGGGGCTCCTTGGGCGGGGTCATGCGCTGGCCTCCGGGGAACGGTGCGGCGGCGTCACAGTACTGGCTCCGGCGCGGAGGAGGTGGGCTCGGCGGAGCCGGGCTCCGGGGAGCCGGTCGCGGTGGAACTCGGGTCGGTGGAGCCCGGCTTGTCGTCACCGGCCGGGTTGCCGTCGGCCTGGTCGTCAGCCGGCTTGGCGTCCGACTCACTCCCCGAAGGGGAGGAGCCGGCCTCCGACGGGCCCGCCTCGGGAGAGGCGTCGGAAGAGGCCGTGGCGGACGGCTTCGGCGAGCTGGGGGCCTCCGCCGCGGCGGACGGCACGCCACGGACCGTGCCGTCCTTGTACAGGAAGACCGGGGTGCCGCCCGGGACCATGCCCAGTCCACGCGCGCGTTTCTCCAGCGCGTCCGGCGCGGAGTACCCGTCGACCTCCTCCTGGAGGGCCTGCTGCTGGTCCGTCAGCTCGGTGGTCTGCTTCTTGAGCTTGCTCAGCCGGAACGAGCCCTGGTTGAGCGAGGAGTTGAGCAGCAGCAGCGTGATGAGCCCGGTCCCCAGGAGCAGGACGACCAGCAGGACGAACGGCATCCGGGCCGCCGGGGCGGACCGGGTCGGCACCAGCCGCGCGAGCCGCGCGGCCCTGCCACGGACGGCACCCTTCACGCCGAGTCCTCCCGGATGCGCTGCGCGCCGCGGAGCCGGGCCGGGGCGGCGCGCCGGTTCTCGGCCACCTCCTCCTCCGTCGGCAGCTCGGCGCCGCGGGTGAGCAGCTTCAACCGGGGCTGGTACTGCTCGGGCACCACAGGCAGTCCGGGCGGCGCCGTACTGGTAGCGCCCTCCGCGAACACCTGCTTGACGAGCCGGTCCTCCAGCGAGTGGTACGAGAGGACGGCGATCCTGCCGCCGACCGCGAGTGTTCCGACCGCGGCCGGAATGGCCCGCTCCAGGACGGAAAGCTCGCCGTTGACCTCGATGCGCAGCGCCTGGAAGGTGCGCTTGGCCGGGTTGCCGCCGGTGCGCTTGGCCGCCTGCGGCAGCGCCTCGCGGATCAGTTCCACCAGCCGGGCGCTGTTGGTGAACGGCTCCTTGGCCCGCTCGCGTACGACCGCCTCCACGATCTTCTTGGCGAACTTCTCCTCGCCGTAGGTCCGCAGGATCCGGACGAGTTCGCCCGGCGGGTAGGTGTTGAGGACCTCGGCGGCGCTGACGCCGGTCGTCTGGTCCATGCGCATGTCCAGCGGAGCGTCCTGGGCATACGCAAAGCCGCGCTCGGCCTCGTCCAGCTGCATCGAGGAGACGCCGAGGTCGAACAGGACGCCCTGCACGCGCGCGATGCCGAGCCGGTGGAGCACCTCGGGCAGTTCGTCGTAGACGGCGTGGACGAGGGTGGCGCGGTCCCCGAAGGGGGCCAGTCGCTCGCCGGACAGCTTCAGCGCGACGGGGTCGCGGTCGAGGGCGACGAGCCGGGCGGTGGGAAAGGTCGACAGCAGGGCTTCGCTGTGCCCGCCGAGGCCGAGGGTGCAGTCCACGACGATCGCGCCGGGCTGGGCGAGAGCTGGGGCCAACAGGTCCAGGCACCGCTGGAGCATCACCGGGACATGCCGGGTCTCGCTCATGCGCCCCTCTCAGGTCCGGCGTGCGCACCAGCGCACATACCGCCGGGTCCCCGCCCGCTCTGAAGGGGAAGTGGCCTGCTGGCGCCGGGGAAGGGGCGTCAGCCGACCGGGGAGCGGGAGGAGGCCGAGCCGTACGTACGCGTCGCGCACGCGGGGGAAGTCGGTTCCGAGGGGAGCATCACGCCTCCCACTTCGCGTCACTTTAGTCCACTCGTCCCTTCGGTCAACCAACCGCCCTGCGCGCCGCGGAACCGGTTCTTCACCCGCACGGCCCACCATGATCACTCCTGTGGGTTGGCTCACAAACCGCATGTTGACCACCTTGCCCAGCCTCCGCCAGAAGCCGGACTCCGGGGTGAGCACGTACCGTTTCAGTCATGTCGACCTCCGCGCACCGCACTGACGACCGCACCGCCCCCACCGGCGACACGGTCATCGACCGCCTCGTCGAGGCCAACCAGAAGTACGCCGAAGCCTTCACCGACCCGGGCATGGACGCCCACCCGGTCCTCCAGGTCGCCGTGGTGGCCTGTATGGACGCCCGGCTCGACCTGCACGCCGCGCTCGGCCTGGAGCTGGGCGACTGCCACACGATCCGCAACGCGGGCGGCGTGGTCACCGACGACACCATCCGCTCCCTCACGATCAGCCAGCGCGCTCTGGGGACCCGGAGCGTGATACTGATCCACCACACCGGCTGCGGCCTGGAGGCACTGACCGAGGACTTCCGGCACGAGCTGGAGATGGAGGTCGGGCAGCGGCCCGCGTGGGCGGTCGAGGCCTTCCGCGACGTCGAGCAGGACGTCCGGCAGTCGATGCAGCGGGTGCGCACCTCGCCGTTCCTGCCGCACACCGACGACGTGCGCGGCTTCGTCTTCGATGTGCACACGGGGCTGCTGCGGGAGATCGACCCGGCGGGGTGAGCGCCCGGCGCTGCCCAATGATCCGAGGCGAGTGAGTCCGGGCCGGAAATTCCGGCAGGACGAAAGGGTCAAAGGTCGGCGAGACGGCCGTATCGGCCCCGGTTATCCACAGGCGAGTGACGCGATGCCCCGTCGGCGGCAAGAATGCGTGGTGTGGCAACGCCCCGGAACCGTCCGGGTGCGGTGCGCACGCATCGGGGTGGGCCGGGTCCGTCACGTGGGCGCCGGCTCGGAGAACGGGCCGAGGAGGGCCGGGTGACGACCTATGACGATCGAGCGAGCCTCACGGATCTGACGACCGCAGTGGACCGCGTCCGCAAGTCCGTGGAAGGCGTGATCGAGGGCAAGCCCGAGGTCGTACGGCTCTCGCTGACCGTGCTGCTCGCCGAGGGGCACCTGCTCATCGAGGACGTGCCGGGCGTCGGCAAGACCATGCTGGCCAAGGCGCTGGCGCGGTCCATCGACTGCTCGGTGCGGCGCATCCAGTTCACTCCCGACCTGCTGCCCTCGGACATCACCGGGGTGAGCGTCTTCGACCAGCAGCAGCGGGACTTCGAGTTCAAACCCGGGGCGATCTTCGCGCAGATCGTCATAGGCGACGAGATCAACCGCGCCTCGCCCAAGACCCAGTCGGCACTCCTGGAGTCGATGGAGGAACGACAGGTCACGGTGGACGGGCAGACCTACGCCCTGCCCAGCCCGTTCCTGGTGGTGGCCACCCAGAACCCGGTGGAGATGGAGGGCACCTATCCCCTGCCCGAGGCCCAGCGGGACCGCTTCATGGCCCGGGTCTCGATCGGCTACCCGAGCCCCGAGGCCGAGTTGGAGATGCTGGACGTGCACGGCGGGGCGTCCCCGCTGGACGACCTCCAGCCGGTGGCGCACGCACACGAGATCGTGAAGCTGGTCGAGGCGGTGCGCACCGTCCACGTGGCCGAGGCGGTGCGGCGCTACGCGGTGGATCTGGTGGCGGCCACCCGCAACCATCCCGAGCTGCGGCTCGGCGCCTCGCCGCGCGCGACGCTCCACCTGGTGCGGGCGACCAAGGCCGCGGCGGCGCTGGCGGGGCGGGACTACGCGCTGCCGGACGATGTGCAGACCCTGGCCAAGGCGGTGCTGGCGCACCGCCTTCTGCCCACCGCGCAGGCCCAGTTGAACCGGCGGACGGCTGAGCAAGTGGTGACCGAGATCCTGCAGAGCACCCCGGTGCCCGACCCGTCCGCCGAGCCCTGGCGCCAGCCGCAGCGCCACCAGCCGCCCGGCGCGCGGGGGCTGTGATGTCCGCGGCGGGGACCGGCCCGCAGTCCGGACCGGGGCCGGACCAGGGCACTCGACCAGGCGCGGCGGCGGGCGAGTCCACGGGCCCGGCTTCGGGTGCGGCGCGGCCCAAGAGCGCGCTGCGGGACGCCCTCGGTGGGCTGACCACCCGCGGCCGCTCCTTCCTGGCGGCGGGCTTCGCCGCCGGGGCCTGCGCCTACGTGCTCGGGCAGGCCGATCTGCTGCGGGTCGGGCTGCTGCTGGCGGCGCTGCCGATGGTGTGCGTGGCCGCCCTGCTGCGCACCCGCTACCGCGTCTCCAGCGGCCGCCGCCTCTCCCCCGCGCGCGTGCCGGCGGCCGCGGAGTCGCGCGTACACCTGCGGATCGACAACGTCTCGCGGCTGCCCACGGGCCTGCTGATGCTCCAGGACCGGGTGCCGTACGTGCTGGGGCCCCGGCCACGGTTCGTCCTGGACCGCGTGGAGCCCGGCGGCAGGCGCGAGGTGTCCTACCGGGTGCGCTCCGACCTGCGCGGCCGCTATCCGCTCGGGCCCCTCCAACTGCGGCTGGCCGACCCCTTCGGGATGTGCGAACTGACCCGCGGGTTCAGCTCTCAGGACACCCTGACCGTGGTCCCGCGCGTCGAGCCGCTGCCCCCGGTCCGGCTCTCGGGCGAGGCCTCCGGGTACGGCGACGGGCGGCAGCGCTCGCTGGCCCTGGCGGGCGAGGACGACGTGCTCCCGCGCGGCTACCGGCACGGCGACGACCTGCGCCGCGTCCACTGGCGGTCCACGGCGCGGTACGGCGAGCTGATGGTGCGCCGCGAGGAGCAGCCGCAGCGGGCCGGCTGCACGGTCCTGCTGGACACCCGGCGGACCGCGTACCAGGGCTCGGGCCCCGACTCGGCCTTCGAGTGGGCGGTCTCGGGCGCGGCCTCGGTGGCGGTGCACCTGCTGGAGCGAGGTTTCTCGGTCCGGCTGCTGACCGACACCGGCATGTCGGTGCCGGGCCCCGACGGCGGCTTCGGCGGGGACAGCTCGGACGTGGCGGGCCTGCTGCTGGACACGCTCGCGATCGTGGACCACTCGGACTCGGCCGACCCGAGCCTGTCCCGGGCCTACGACATGCTGCGCGGCGGCAAGGAGGGCCTGCTGGTGGCCTTCCTCGGCGGCCTGGACGAGGAGCAGACGGCGGTCGTCACGGGTATGCGGCGGCGCAGCGGGACCGCGGTGGCCTTCGTCCTGGACGGCGCGGCCTGGTCCCGCGAGCCCCGCGACCCCGATTCCGACGCTTACGGGGAGCGGCTGCGGATGCTGCGCGAGGCGGGCTGGACGGCCCTGCCGGTCGCCCCCGGCGACACCCTGCCGGAGCTGTGGCGCGGGGCCGACGGGAACGGGGCTCAGCCGAAGGCCGCCCCATGGATACCGGGCGGCGGGGCGTGGCGAGGGGGCGCGGCATGACCGCGGGGA
>NZ_LIQY01000644.1 GCF_001418495.1 Streptomyces pathocidini
GGGCGCACAGACCGGCGGCCGCCTGGGCGCTCCGATGGCACCCGACTGGGCCGTGGCCGCCGGTCTGTGCGCCCGCCTCGCGGGCGATCAGGGCGCCGGCGGCGTAGTCCCAGGGGTTGAGCCCCCGCTCGTAGTAGCCGTCGAGCCGGCCGCAGGCCACATCGCACAGGTCGATCGCCGCCGACCCGCCCCGTCGGATGTCCCGCACCCTCGGCAGCAGCGTGCGGAGCACCTCCGCCTGGGCGGCCCGGCGCTCGGTGAGGTAGCCGAACCCGGTGCCGATCAGGGCCTGTTCCAGGGGCGGCGCGGGCCGCACCGCCAGGCGCCGGTCGCCGAGGTACGCACCCCCGCCGCGCACCGCGCGGAACGTCTCGCCCCGGCTGGGCACCTCCACCACGCCCACGACCGCCTCGCCGTCCACCTCGGCGGCGATGCTGACGGCCCAAGCAGGCAGCCCGTACAGGTAGTTGACCGTGCCGTCGATCGGGTCGATGACCCAGCGGACGCCGCTGCTGCCCTCGCTGCTGGCGCCCTCCTCCCCCAGGAAGCCGTCGTCGGGGCGCTCCTCGGCCAGGAAGCCGGTGATCAGCTTCTCGGAGGCGAGGTCCATCTCGGTGACCACGTCGATCGCGCTGGTCTTGGTCGCGGCCACGCCGAGGTCCGCGGGCCGGTTGTCGCGCAGCAGCGCGCCCGCCCGCCGGGCGGCCTCCAGCGCGAGGGCCAGGAGTTCGTCCTGCAGCCGGTCGGTCACGATGCTCCCTGGGGTCGGTTGTCGTACGGACTGTCGGCGCCCGCGGCGGCCGGGCGCGGCGCCCTGGCGGGGCAGCAGCCCACCGGGCACAGGTCGTGGCTCGGCCCGAGCGCGCCCAGCGCGCACCGGTCCACCGCGCGCCCCCGCTCCGTCGCCGCGCGCTCCAGGACCAGGTCCCGGACAGCCGCTGCGAAGCGCGGATCGGCGCCGACGGTGGCCGCGCGGGCCACCGGGAGCCCCAACTCCCCCGCCTTGGCGGTGGCTTCGGTGTCGAGGTCGTACTTGACCTCCATGTGGTCCGAGACGAACCCGATCGGAACCATCACGGCCGCCGGCGCCCCCGCGCCGTGCAGTTCCTCGAGGTGCTCGCAGATGTCCGGTTCCAGCCACGGGATGTGGGGGGCGCCGCTGCGCGACTGGTAGACCAGCCGCCAGGGGTGCTCGACCCCGGTGGCCTCCCGCACCGCCTCGGCGATCAGCCGCGCCACGTCCAGGTGCTGGGCCACGTACGCCCCGCCG
>NZ_LIQY01000645.1 GCF_001418495.1 Streptomyces pathocidini
TCGTACGCGGCGGTGTCGGCTCCCGGTCGGTCAGCTCCGGCTGGCTCTGCTGAGCCGCTGTGCTGCCGAGCCGCCCACCGGTGGCCGCTGGCGTTGCGAGCGCGCGCTGTCGAGCCGCTCGCCGCCGAGTCGCGCACCGCTGAACCGGTCGGTGCCGAGCCCTCGCCGTCCGGCCGCTGTTGGCCAAAGGGGCTGGCGGCGCCCCGAGTTGCCCCGATAGGTTGCACGGCACCTTTGGGGCGAACCAAGGGACTACGAGGGACTTCAGGGGAGGGCGAATGCGCAGGGCGCTCAGATGGCTGCCGGTGCTGGCCGTGCTCATAGGCATGGCCGGTATCGGCGGGGGACCCGTCCAGGCCGCGAGCACAACGACCGGAACAGCAGGCGCGAACACCTCGGCCACCGCCGACATCAAGGACCGGCTCCTCGCGATACCTGGCATGAGCTTCCTCGAGGAGAAGCCGGTCGACGGATACCGGTACTTCGTCCTCGAGTACGAGCAGCCCGTCGACCACCGGAACCCGTACAAGGACACGTTCAAGCAGCGGCTGACCGTCCTGCACAAGGGGACCGACCGGCCGACGGTCTTCCACACCTCCGGGTACAACGTCTCCACCAACCCGTCCCGCAGCGAGCCCACCCGGATCGTCGACGGCAACCAGGTCTCCATGGAGTACCGCTTCTTCACCCCGTCCCGGCCCGACCCCGCCGACTGGTCCAAACTCGACATCTGGCAGGCGGCCAGCGACCAGCACCGCCTCTTCACGGCGCTGAAACGGGTCTACGGCGAGAACTGGCTGGCCACCGGCGGCAGCAAGGGCGGCATGACCGCCACCTACTACCGCCGCTTCTACCCGCACGACATGGACGGCACCGTCGCGTACGTCGCCCCGAACGACGTCGTCAACGACGAGGACTCCGCCTATGACAGGTTCTTCGAAACCGTCTCCACAAAGGAGTGCCGGGACGCGCTGAACGCCGTCCAGCGCGAAGCGCTCGTGCGCCGCGAGGAGATGACCGACCGCTACGCGAAGTGGGCCGCAGAAAACGGCGCCACCTTCGAGACCACCGGCAGCCTCGACAAGGCCTACGAGTCGGTCGTGCTGGACCTGGTGTGGGCCTTCTGGCAGTACAGCTCGGAGGCCGACTGCGCCGACGTGCCCAAGGCGGACGCCGCCACCGACGCGCTCTACGAGTTCGTCGACGCGGTCTCCGGCTTCTCCTTCTACACCGACCAGGGACTGGCCCCGTACACCCCGTACTACTACCAGGCGGGCACCGAACTGGGCGCGCCCACCCTGGAGTACGCGCACCTCGACGGCCTGCTGCGCTACCCCGGCTACTTCACGCCCCGCGCCTACGTGCCGCGCGGGATCCCGATGAAGTGGAAGAACGGCGTCATGCGCGACGTCGACCGCTGGGTCCAGCACCACAGCGAGCGGATGCTCTTCGTCTACGGCCAGAACGACCCGTGGGGTGCGGAGCCGTTCCGCCTCGGCAAGGGCGCGCGGGACAGCTATGTCTTCACCGCGCCGGGTGGCAACCACGGCGCCGGCATCGCCGGGCTGACGGAGGACCAGAAGGCCAAGGCGACCGCCGAGGTCCTGGAGTGGGCGGGCGTCGCACCGGCCGCGGTCCGCGAGGGCGAGGCCCAGGCCGAGCCGCTGGCCAAGGCCGACCGGGAGCTCGACAAGCGGGACGTACGGCGGGAGTTGCGGCCGTAGTCGCGGTCCGATCGGCAACCATGGAGCCGGTGTGACGCGCACCGGTCCGCCGGTTTGAGCACCAGTGGGCCCGGGAACGACGGCCGCCGTTCCCGGGCCCACGCGCGCGTGGAGCCGCCACGACAGGGAGGCCCTGGAAGGGGCCGAATACCGGGCCCACGCGCGCGTGCGGGAGCCCTCAAAGCCCGTGGCCCGTAAGCCAGTGCGGTCAGTACGAGAGCCCGTACCCGATCCCGTACAGCTCCTGCTCCGGGTCGTCCGCCCGCGGCACCGGCACCGGCAGTCTGCCTACCGGCTTGGCCCTGCCCGCGATGACCCGGGCCGCGGCGCGGATCTCGACATCGGTCCAGGAGTAGGTCGCCAGCGAAGCCGGCACCCCGGAGCCGTCCAGCCGCGCGATGTCGTACGGGTTGCGGATCGCGACATGGACGACCCGGACGCCGGTCTCCACCAGCGACTTCACGAGCGCGCGCTGCGAGGACTTGGCGGTCACGTTGTACGTGGCGACCACCACGGCGTCCTTGCCGCGCGCCGCCGCGACCGCCTCGTCGATCTTCGCCTGGGCCGGGTCGGGCTGGGTCCCGGTGCTCGTGGACAGCGCGGTGGCCGCGAAGCCCAGCTCACCCAGGGCCTTGGCCAGGACCGCGGTCGGCGGGCCGCCGGTGCCTGTGGGGGCGGCCGGGTCGACCCCGACGACGAGAACGTTCCGGCTCTTGCGGCGGGACAGCGGCAGCAGCCCGTCCCGGTTGAGCAGCAGGGTCGTGGTGCGCTCGGCGATCCGGTCCGCGGTCGTGAGGTGCGCCCGGGTGCCCACCGTCCGCCGCACGGCGGGCTCGTCCGCATAGGGCCGGTCGAACAGCCCGCGGCGGGCCTTCATTTCGAGGATCCGCTCCACCGACTCCTCGACGCGCCGCTCCGTCAACTCCCCCTCCCGTACCGCCTCCACGACCGCCCTGAAGGCGACGTCCAGCTTCGGCGGGTTGAGGAGCTGGTCGACGCCCGCCTTCAGCGCGAGCACCGGCACGCGGTCGTCCCCGTACTTCTGCCGGACCCCGGCCATGCCGAGGGAGTCCGTGACCACGACCCCTTGGTAGCCGAGCTTCTCGCGCAGGATGCCGGTGAGGATCGGGCGGGAGAGCGTGGCCGGGTCGTCGGCCGGGTCCAGGGCGGGGAAGAGGAGGTGGGCGGTCATGATCGAGTCGATCCCGGCCGCGATCGCCGCCTTGAAGGGCGGGGCGTCCAGCTTCTCCCACTCCTCCTCGCTGTGGGTGATGAGAGGCAGGCCCGTGTGGCTGTCGGTCGCGGTGTCGCCGTGCCCGGGGAAGTGCTTGGCGGTGGCGGCCACTCCGGCGCCCTGGTAGCCCTGCACCTGGGCGGCCACCAGCCGGGCTACGGCTTCGGGGTCGGAGCCGAACGACCGCACGCCGATGACGGGGTTGGCCGGGTTGACGTTCACGTCCGCGTCCGGCGCGTAGTCCTGGCGGATGCCCAGGGCGGCCAGCTCGGCGCCCGCGATCCGCGCGGCCGTCCGCGCGTCCGCGACCGAGCCGCTTGCCCCGAGGGCCATCGCGCCCGGCAGCAGCGTGGCGGGCGCGCCCACACGGGCCACTATCCCGTGCTCCTGGTCCGTGGAGATGATCAGCGGTACGGGGGTGCGCTGGGCGAGTCCGGCCTTCTGGATGCCGTTGGAGAGGGCCGCGATCTGGCGGGGGTCGCGGGTGTTGTGCGCCCAGGAGAAGTAGATGATGCCGCCGACGTGGTACTTCGCGATCAGTTCCGCGGCGTTGGCGACGCCGATCTCCTCCTGGTTCGACTCGGCGTCCGCCGGGTCCGGGGCGGTGGCCGAGTGCCCGAAGACCCGCATGACGAAGAGCTGGCCGACCTTCTCTTCCAGGCTCATCCGGGAGATCAGTCCGCGCAGCTTCGCACGGTCGGGTCTGCCGCTCGCCCTTCCGGTCGCGGCCTGGGCGGGGGCGCCTGCCGCGGAGAGGGACGCGGCGGCGGTGACGGCGCTCGCGCCGGCGATGACGGAGCGTCTGGAGGGTCTGGGGGCGCGGGGCTCGGG
>NZ_LIQY01000646.1 GCF_001418495.1 Streptomyces pathocidini
CTGAATCTGAGCGCGTACAAGATGTTGACATGAGCAACCAACTTCGCCGAGCACTCAAGTGCTCCGCCCTCGTCATCGCATCCATGGGTGTTACCGCCGCAGTCACGACACCCGCAACCCCCGCCCACGCCGCCCCCACCTGCCCGACCAGCCTGGATACCACCTACACCTACAACACCGGGACAGAACTCCACTGCACCCTCCCCGCCGGTGTGTCCGCCATCGATATGGAGGCCGTCGGCCCAGGAGGCAGCGGTAGCGCAGGGAAAGTTGTCAGAATCCTCGGTGAAAGGATCGGGGGCGGGGCCGGGGGCGCGGGTGCCCACGTGAAGTGCACCGTCAGTAGCCTCCTGCCGCACCTCAGGCTCAACCTCAAGGTCGGTCCCGGCGTTGCTTCCGACGGTAATGGGTTGGGCAGGCGTAGTACGGCGACCCAGGTCCTTGTAGAAACGGCATCCGGGGAGACTCGGAACCTTCTGACCGCAGAACCAGGATTCGGCACTCGTGGTGTTGCGGGGGGTGCTGGCGGGCCCGTCGGATCGTCCAGCAACCCTGCTGCGAAGGGAAGTTGCCAGCTCAGCACCCTCAAAAGCGCCAAGCCAGGCGGCCGGGGAGGCAACGGCCAAGTCGAAATCTCCCGCAAGGCCAGTACCACGGCAGGTGGGGCCGGTGGCCTGGCGGCAGCGCCGGTACCCGCACAGTGCGTCAACCCCCGCACGGGTATCGCCTCCGGCACCGGTGGCAAGGGAGGCGACGTGACGGTCACCTCCGACGGCCACTTCACCACGCAGCCCGGCGGCACCAGCCAGCCGGGGTGCCTGCAGATCAGGCTCAATCGCTGAGATCGCCGGAGAGGCCAGCGGTCGGCGGTCGTGGTGAGCCCCGCGTGGGAGAGCACCCGGCCGACGGGGTGGCGGCGGTGCAAGTCCGTCATGCCGGGAGCGTGACGGCTTGTCCCGCCGCGCCCCGGGTGTCCGCGTGCGAGCTGTCCTGACTCCCGCTGCCCGAGGGCTAGTTGGGGCTGGTCGGGATCTCCGCGATGCGCTGGTCCGGGGTCTTGCCACGGAGGGCCTTGCCCAGGGCCAGGGCCACGTCCTCCGGGGAGACCGGGGTCTTGGAGCCGTTGCCGCGCTGGATCAGGACGCCGTCGAAGGTGGAGCCGTACAGCTCCTTGAGGACCGCGCGGTCGTAGACCTCGACCAGCCTGCCGTTGACCGCCTTCACGGAGAGGATCTTCGGCAGGGACTTGTCGGGGCCGAACGGGATCGACTTGCCGCCGGCTTTGATGGTGACCAGGCCGGACATCGCCGGTTCGGCGAACTCCTTCATCTTCCGGTCGATCTCGGCCTGGCCGATGGTCGGCTTCTGCATGCTGACGGGCAGGTCCACCGGCTCGTTCTCGCCGGTCGCGGCGCGGGCGCGGTAGGCGGTGTCGAGGGCCGCGACCGAGCGGTCGAGGTCCAGCGCCTTGTGGGTCGTGCCCGGTACGGCGACGGCCTTGCCCGGCACGAACTCGATCGTGCCGTCCTTGGCTCCGCCGACGTCCCCGGAGAGGGTCTTCAGGGCGGCCGCCAGCTTCTCCTCGTCCACCGCGATGGCCGGCTCGGCCTCGCGGCTGCCGCCGAAGAGCGAGCCGATCACAGAGACCGGGTTGTAGTCGCGGCCCGCCACGTCGCGGACGGTGGTCCTGGTGTCGATGGCCAGGCCCGCGACGGACGGCTTGAGCTCCTGCCGCTTGCCCTCGACCGTCACGGTCAGCGGGCCGTGGCCACGGTCGCCGAGCGCGCTGTCCAGCTTCTGGACCGCGTCCTCCTTGGTCATGCCGCCGACGTCCACGCCGAGGACCGTGGTGCCCTTGGGCACGTCGGCGTGGTCCATCAGCAGGCCCGCGCCGTACGCGACGGCCGCCAGGCCCACGATCCCGACTCCGGCGAGTACGGCCTTGGAGCGGCCCTTCTTCTTGCTGGCCTTCCTGCCGGCCGGGGCGGAGGCCTCGTCGGCGAAGTCGTCCCGGTAGTCGTCGCGGAGGTCGGGGTCCTCGTCGGCGGGGAAGCCGGGCACGCCCGCGCCCGGGGGGAACGCGGGGGCGCCCGGACCGCCTTGCGCGGTGGGCGGGTTGGTGGCGGCGCCGGGGCCGCCCGCTCTGCCGGGACCGGACGGTCCGCCCGGTCCACCCGGTCCGGCTGGGCCACCGGGTCCGCCAGAGCCTCCGGGGCCGCCCGCGTAAGGGAAGCCCGGGGACGAGGGGACGCGCGGGATGCCGCTGACGAGGGTGTCGCCGGAGACGTGGTCCGAGGGGTTTCCGCGCCCTTCGGAGCCGCTCACGCCGGGGGGCGCGCCCAGGTCGGCCAGGCTCGCGTTGCCGCTCAGGGTGTCGCCGGGGCCGCGGCCGCCGGAGGCGCCGCCGCGGCCCGGGCCGACCGCGCCGATGCCGGGTGCGGATGGGCGCCGACCCTCCGGTCCCGGACCGCCTTGTCCTGCTGGCGGGTTGGGACCGCCGCCCTGGGTTCCCGGGTTCTGGAACCCGGACGGGAGGAAGGAGGAGTCACCGCTCATCGGCCCGGTGGTGGGACCGGCCGTACCTCCGGCCCCGGGGCGAGCGCCGTGACCGGCTGCCGCGCCGGACACGGGCTCGAAAGGGGAGCCGGCGCCCGGGGCGCCGGGAACCTGGGAGCCGGGGGCGCCCGGTCCACCGGTTACGCCAGGACCGCCCACGCCGGGGCCACCGGTTACGCCAGGACCGCC
>NZ_LIQY01000647.1 GCF_001418495.1 Streptomyces pathocidini
CCCCAGACTCCGTCCGGGGGGACCCCCATCGCCCCTAGCCGAACGCAAGCCCACAGCCTTGTGGCCGGTAGCGGCCCGGGCGGTCACGCTCTGGAACGGGGTGCGGCCGGCGGTCGGGTGCGGGTCTGCTGTGTCCACCCCTCCCCAGTGCCAGGTGGAGCGGGGCAAGCTGCTGGTGTGGCTAGGTCGGGTTACGTGCTTGCGTGTGCGCGTTGGCGTCTTCTCGGGCCTTTGACCTGGCTCGGCGGGCGGGGCCGGTCCAGCCGCAGTTGCAGCGGGCGATGGAGAAGCGGCCCTGGTCGGTGGTGTGGGTGTGGTGGTTCTCGTGGGGGGCCGGCGGGGGTGCGTCGGCAGGCTCGTGCACGACCCCACGGTACCGGCCGCGCCCCCACCCTCATACCCGGTCGCAGCGGTCCGTTCGCCCCGCCGCACCGGCCCGTACGCACCCCGCCGTACCGCCGCACTGCACCGGCTCGTTCGGCCTCGCTGCCTCGCTGCCTCGCTGCCTCGCTGCCTCGCTGCCTCGCTGCCTCGCTGCCCGCATCGGCCCGTTCGCGCCCGGCCGCCCCCAGGTTGCGTGCTCGGTCGTGCCCGTTGCCCGTACCCCGTGGTGCCGCTTCGCTTGTTCTGTCGTACCCGCTCCTTTTCGTCGCCCGTGACGGGGGCCCTACGACCGTCGTTAAGCGGAACGAGCTTCGGGCCGGAGTCGAATCGTTCCGGCTGTCTTTCAGGGGGTTCGCGGGCGATGACGATGGTGGTGCACCGGCACGGGCGGAAGGGCGGCGCCGTCGCCGCCGTCATGGGCAGCGTCGCGGTGGGGCTCGTCGCGACCGGCTGTTCCGGCATGGGCGCCGCCGCCGACGACCGCGGGAGTGTGGACGACGCGACTGCGACCGCCGTCGTCCGGCGCGCCGCCGACGTGCTGGTCCGCTCCGGCAGTTCCCGCGCGCGTACGTCGATGGAGACCGCGACCGGCGGTACGCGCGTCACGATCCGGGGCGAGGGCGCCTTCGACTATGCCCGGCAGGTCGGCAGGTTGCTGGTCTCGCTGCCGAGGGACGCGGCGGGCGGGGAGGAGCACCGGCCCGTGACCGAACTCCTCACCCCTGGCGCGCTCTACATGAAGGACCGCGGCGCCGGCGTGCCCGCCGACAAGTGGGTACGGGTGGACACGACCGGGCTCGCCGACGGGAACCTGGTCACCGGCGGGGCCACCGACCCGATGGCCGCGGCCGAACTGCTGCGCGGCGCCCGGGATGTGCGGTATGTCGGAGAGGCGAAGGCCGAGGGCGACGGCGCGACCGTACGGCACTACCGCGGCGTCACCGACATCGGCCGGGCCGCGAAGGCCTCCTCGCCGCACGTGCGCGGGGTGCTGGCCGCCGCGGCGAAGGGGTTCTCGGAGGACGTCGTGCCGTTCGACGCGTACCTCGACGAGCAGGGCAGGCTGCGGAAGGTGCGCCACCGCTTCAGCTTCGCCAACAGCGGGCACGAGCGCGGCGGCGAGCGCGTCGCCGCCGAGGTCGTGTCGACGACCGTGCTCTACGGGTTTGGGACCGATGTGACGATCGAGCTGCCGCCCGAACAGGACATCTACTCCGGGGCGATCGCCGTCCCGGAGGCGTAGCGGTTCAGCGGGCTTGGAGTCAGGGCGCGGAGCGGTTCGAACGAGGCTCAAGGGGCCCAAGGGCCCCCGGGAAATGGTCCGTCCGTGCCATGCGCGCGCCTGTGCCCGGTGCCTAGGCTGGGCTTCGCGTGCGTACCGGGGCGCATACGCACCGGGGGCAACGCGCACACGTACCGGAGACCGCGCGGTGGTTGGCGCGCGGGGGAGCGCTCTCTAGGAGGAGGTGACGCGCGTGGCCGGGTCCAGGGGCTCTACGGTTCAGGACCGCGACGCCCTCGCCGAGATCGAGCTGTGCGGCGAGTTGATGATCGCGGCGTCCGGCGCGGACGGCGAGTGGCTCAGCCACGACCGCATCGACGAGGTGCTCAGGGTGAGGGGTGCCACGGTGGCGGGCACCGCCAAGGCCTCGGAGCGGGTGGAAGGAGCGGACGAAGCCTTGGGTAAGGAGAGGGTGGACGAAGCCTTGGACCAGGAGGGGGCCGATGGGGCCCCGGGGTGGGAGAGGGCGGACGAGGCCCCGGGTCCGAATTGATCGGACCCATCCCCGTATAGAGGGTTCAGGTGCGCAGCAGTCGCGCGATCGCGGCTGTGGCTTCCGCCACTTTCGCATCGATCTCCTCGCCGCCCTTGGCCGCCCCCTGAGCGGAGCTCTCAACGGCCGCGGTCGCCACGCAGTGGCGCAAATGCTCCTCCAGCAGCTGGAGCGCGAACGACTGGAGCGCCTTCGTCCCGGCGGAGACCTGCGTGAGTATGTCGATGCAGTACACGTCCTCCTCGACCATCCGCTGAAGGCCGCGGATCTGGCCCTCGATCCGGCGGAGGCGTTTGAGGTGCTGATCCTTGTCCTTGGTGTAGCCGTGCGGTCCGGTGCCCGTGGCGGGTTCGGACTCCGGGGTGTGGCGGTCGGCCGCCTCTGTGGTCGCCATGGGTCCTCCGTCGTCCGATGTGCGGCTGTGTGCCGGTCTGTGTGAGCTGTTTCCGTCGTATACCCCTAGTGGGTATATGGTACCGATTTTTCCCCGCGAACCCAGGGGCCCCTCCCCGGCGCATTCGTCGATGGGTGACACTGTGGAAGCCGGTTAGTGTGGCCGGATGATGCGCCTAGCATCACCCTGACCGAATCCGATGCAGCTTGAGGACCCCACCGTGCGCTTTCGTCTGACCCCCAGGGAGACGAGCTTCTACGACATGTTTGCCGCGTCCGCGGACAACATCGTCACAGGCTCGAAGCTCCTGATGGAACTCCTCGGAGCGGACGCCTCTGGCCGGGCCGAGATCGCCGACCGCATGCGGGCGGCGGAGCACGCGGGGGACGACGCGACGCACGCGATCTTCCACCAGCTGAACTCCTCCTTCATCACGCCGTTCGACCGCGAGGACATCTACGCCCTCGCCTCCTCCCTCGACGACATCATGGACTTCATGGAGGAGGCCGTCGACCTGGTCGTCCTCTACAAGATCGAGGAGCTCCCGAAGGGCGTGGAGCAGCTGATCGAGGTGCTGGCGCGGGCGGCCGAGCTGACCGCCGAGGCGATGCCGCACCTGCGGACGATGGAGAACCTCACCGAGTACTGGATCGAGGTGAACCGCCTGGAGAACCAGGCGGACCAGATCCACCGCAAGCTCCTCGCGCACCTCTTCAACGGCAAGTACGACGCGATCGAGGTGCTCAAGCTCAAGCAGATCGTGGACGTGCTGGAGGAGGCGGCCGACGCCTTCGAGCATGTCGCCAACACCGTCGAAACCATCGCGGTCAAGGAGTCCTGACCCCCGGCCATGGACACCTTCGCGCTTGTCGTGACCATTGGGGTCGCGCTCTTCTTCACGTACACCAACGGCTTCCACGACTCGGCGAACGCCATCGCGACCTCGGTCTCCACGCGGGCCCTGACCCCGCGGGCCGCGCTCGCCATGGCCGCGGTGATGAACCTCGCCGGTGCGTTCCTGGGCAGCGGGGTGGCCAAGACGGTCAGTGAAGGGCTGATCCAGACCCCGACCGGCCGGTCGGGGATGGGGATCCTGTTCGCCGCGCTCGTGGGCGCGATTGTCTGGAACCTGGTCACCTGGTACTTCGGCTTGCCGTCGTCTTCCAGCCACGCGCTCTTCGGCGGCATGGTGGGGGCGGCGCTCGCGGGCGGCACGGAGGTCATCTGGTCCGGCGTGATCCAGAAGATCGTGCTGCCGATGTTCATCTCCCCGGTGGTGGGGCTGGTGCTCGGCTACCTCGTGATGCTCGCCATCATGTGGATTTTCCGCCGGGCCAACCCGCACAAGGCCAAGCGCGGCTTCCGCATCGCGCAGACCGTCTCGGCCGCCGGCATGGCGCTCGGCCACGGTCTCCAGGACGCGCAGAAGACGATGGGCATCGTGGTGATGGCGCTGGTCATCGCCGATGTCGAGGACGCGGGGGACCCGATCCCGGTCTGGGTGAAGATCGTCTGCGCGGTGATGCTGTCGCTCGGTACGTACGCGGGCGGGTGGCGGATCATGCGGACGCTCGGGCGGCGGATCATCGAGCTGGATCCGCCGCAGGGATTTGCCGCCGAGACGACGGCGGCGTCGGTGATGTACACGGCGTCGTTCATGTTCGGGGCGCCGATCTCGACGACGCATGTCATCACCTCGGCGATCATGGGTGTGGGGGCGACGAAGCGGATCAACGCGGTTCGCTGGGGGGTCGCCAAGAACATCGTGGCGGGGTGGTTTATCACTATGCCGGCGGCAGCCGTGGTCGCTGCGCTGAGCTACTGGGTCGTTCAACTGGCCTTCGGGTAGTCCCGAACCGTTTCCCCTTCCGGTGTGGGCGTGTTCGGCCACCGGCGTGTAGCCGCGTACGAAACCGGTTGGTCCAGGTGGCCTGTTGCGCTTCAGACGCGGTTACGGTCCGGTGCGGGGTGGGGGGCCGTGCGCCGGGTGCGGGTT